>CAMNGY010000040.1 GCA_946538795.1 uncultured Treponema sp. | reverse complement strand
ATTTAGACCTGCGTTTTCCAGCATTTTGAGGAATCGTGAGCATTCCGCTGTGGATGGGGTCGTGAATTCCAGACCAGGAACGGGATTCCATGGAATGAGGTTTATGTATGCGTCAAGCCCGGAAGCGAAGCTTTTTAGGGCATCCGCACTCTCCCTGTCGGTGTTTACTCCGCCTAGAAGGGCTGCCTCCAGGGTTACGCGTTTGCCTGTTTTCTCTGTGTAATAGGCAATGGCCTTTTTCAGCTCAGGAAGCGGGTTTGATTTTGCTACGGGCATGAGGGATTCCCTGAGCCGTTCGTTTGCCGTTGTCAAGGAGACTGCCAGGCGGATGGAAATCCCGCCTTCCGCTGCTTCCTTGTCGGCCAGCTCGTATATTCCTTTTACAAGCCCGCATGTACTCAGGGTGATTCTTCTGGAGCTGAGGGCGCGTCCTTTTTTGTTTGTCAGAATTGAAACCGCTTTGAATATGGCGTCAAGGTTCTGGAGAGGCTCTCCCATTCCCATGAACACTATGTTGTCCAGTTTTCCTGCGGCTTTCTCAAGGTATAGGAATTCCTCAACTATCTCCCCGGCCGTCAGATTGCGGTCCAATCCCAGCCGCCCTGTCTGGCAGAAGGCACATGCCATTCCGCATCCGGCCTGGCAGGACACGCAGGCCGTTTTTCTTCCGTCCTTGTCGGTCAACAGGACTGTCTCAACACAGCACTTGTCTTGGAGCGTGATCTGAAGCTTGACGGTGCCGTCGGGATCCCGCTGTGTTTGCGTTACACTGGAAGAATATATGCGGGCCTTTGTTGAGAATCTTTCCCTGTCGGCCAGGCTCAGGTTTGTCATCTCATTAAAGGTGGTGGCTCCTCTGGAAATCCATTGAAATACCTGGAGGCCCCGGAACGCCAGGGGCAGGCCCAAAACCTGCCCTATCTCTTCCGGATACAGGCCGGCCAACGGGGGCAGTGTGTCCTGTTCCATCAGAAGAGGGGCCTGTTGTTTTCCAGCCTGTCCAGCATATCGTTGACAGCCTGGCTCCTGAGGCCCTGCCTTTGGTAGGTCTGGAGCACCTCCGCCGCTTTGCCCCTCTGGTTTTTCTTTACATAGCAGTCGGCCAAGTCCATGTACAACCTGTAATTTTTGGGATCATCGCGGATTAGGGCCGAAAGCCTTTCTATGGCTTCATCGTATTTGCCTTCACCTTTGCAAATCAAGGCCAAGCCCAGCGCCGCATAGATATCGAAGTCTATGTCCATGGCCCGGTTATAGTATTCTGCGGCCAGCTTGTAGTCACCGGTGTTTCGGTAGGCATCGCCTGCCCGTGTAAGGATGACCTTGTTGTTAGGGTCCATCTCCAGTATCTTGTTCCAGTATTCAACGGAACGGAACTGCTGGTTCATACCCCGGTAGCAGTCGGCCATTCCGAAGAGCGCGTAAAAATTCTTGGGGTCTATGTTCAGTGCTTTCTGGAAATAAATCAGGCCCTGGTCAAACGTCTTCAGCTTCCGGTGGCAGTTGCCTATGGAAGTGAGGACGCGGATGTCCACGTTATCCGGGTTCATGTCCAGCATCTTGGTCCAATAGTAGAGGGCATCCTTGTATTCCTTGAAATCATAATGCAGGTGTCCGAGCCCTATGACGGCATAGGCGTTGGTGTCCTCCATCTCAAGGACCTTCAAGTACAACTGCTTTGATTTCTTGAAATCGCGGATCTTGCGGTAGGCATCGGCGACTCTGGTCAGGACCGTTATGTTCCTGTCATCGTGCACCAGGTACTGCTCCCAGATGTCTATGGCCTTGTGGTATTGATTCAAAGCCTTGTAGCAGTCTGCAAGGCCGAAAAGGGCATAGTTGTTGCCAGGATGGTAGGACAGGCACTTCGTGTAGTAGTCTATTGCATCCTTGAAGTGGCCTCTTTTTCTCTCGCTGTCACCCAGACCTACCAAGGCATAGTTATTGTTGTCCTCAATCCTGAGAATTGCTTTGAAGTCCTCCACAGCACCAGCAATGTCGTTGTCCTTCATCTTGGAGTATCCCTTCTTTGATAACTCGCTGATCTCTCCGGCTATGGACGATTCCGTTCCGGCCCCTGAATTTTCCTGGACGTCCGTATCCATCATCATGTCATCGTCCGGTCTTTTCCCGTTTGTGCCCATGTAAGTATACTTTCCGTTCATACGCTTTTTTAAATCCTCCGTTTGTATGTCTTCCTTAACCGTTCCTTCTAAGATTCGCCCAGCAAGACGGAAATCGTGCCGGCCATCTTTTCGAGCAATGGCTCTGATTTCCGCTTATTGTGTGCCAGAAGGGACAGGCGCAAGGCTTTTATGTACTCATTCTTTTCGGCATACTTATCACCGCAGCGCGTCAGTCCGTCAGAATATCCCGTAGTAATGAAGATACGCTCCGCCATCTCGATCTTCCCTTCATTAAAAAGCTCGTTAGCTTTGCGATTAAGTATGACCCGCTGCTGCGGAGAAAGATTTCCCACAGGCTGATCCGTTACTTTTATAAAACCTTCGCCCGCCTGCTTGTCATCTATCTGTTTTTTTAAATCATCATTTGTCAATTTTCCAGTTTTTCCTCAAGTAGCAAGCATTCATTACATAGCTTTATTCTAACTTATAATTTGAATTTGTCAAGGTTTATTTTGCAGACGGGCCATCTTTTTTTAGGAAATCCACTATGGACCTGCCGTAGACACGCTGATCGGACCTCCGCAAGCTTCCTATTTCCTCTGGAAGAGGATCCTCCTTGGGGTGGTGCACTATTGCAAGCCCCCCGTCCTTGAGGAGGTTCCTGCGCTCTATGGTTTCGAGCAGCTCCAGCCTGAACTTATAGGGGAAGGGAGGGTCCAGGAATATGTAGTCGAACTGCTTCTTGCACCGGCGCAAGAACAGCTCCACTGCCATGAAGTGGCAGTCTATTCGCTCTCCCAGCTCCTCAGCCATCTTGACGTTCTCTATTATGGTCTTTGCCTTGTCCTTGTCCATCTCGCAGAGAGAAACTCCGCTTGCTCCGTGGGAAACGGCTTCCAGCGCGATCGTGCCGGAACCAGAGAAAAGATCCAGGAAGCTTTTTCCTTTGAGCTCCTCCCCAAGTATGGCAAAGACTGACTCCCTCATCATGTCCATCGCGGGGCGTATGGCCATCTTTCCGCTGGGGGTCTGAGTGACCCGTCCCTTTAGCAGTCCTCCGGTAATCCTCATAAACCTTTATCCCCCAATAAAATTCTGAATGTCCCGTCGTGTGGGAAAGCTGGGTTTTCCAGCAGGTAGTCGGCGGCCGTTTTCCCCTCGTTCCCGATCGCTGATGCGTCTGCTCCCTTTTCCAGCAGGATTCTGGCCGCAAGGGATGAGCTGTTGTACTTGCAGGCGTACATGAGGGGCGTCATGCCCCTGAAAAAGCCGTTGACAGGTACGCCTTTCCTGAGGATGACATTCAGTTTTCCGGTTTTTGCAGCCGGACTGGACTGTTCGTCCTCAATGGCCATTATAAATGCGCAGAAAACTTCCTCTTCGGCTCCGCTCCTTCCTTCCAGAAGCAGAGCCAGTATGTCGGGGTTCCTGCTGTGCGCGGCGGCCAGCAGCAGGGGGGTGGTGTTGTGCTCGTTCCTGACCCGCAAGGAGGCCCCTCCGTCTCTCAGGAGAGATATTATTTCGCTTGAGTTTTGATAGCGGACTGCGTACATGATCGCCGTCCAGCCTTCATTGTCCCTTGCGTTAACATCTGCCCCGGACTTGAGCAGCTGTCGCACGGCCCAGTCATTCCCTTCTTTTGCCGCCTTCATCAGGGCCGTTGACCCGTTTTCGTCGCGGCTGTCCGCATCTGTCCCTGTTTTTCCCGTGAGATCGCTGCTTTCCGACTCGGTCGTCCGTGGTGAAAGCTGCCGTACGGCCATATCGTAGAGCGACGGCTTTCTTTCGCCTTCCGCCTCAGGCCAGAGGGGAAGGAGGGGGAGGAAGAACATCGTAAGGCATGTGATGGTCCTCGCCAGGTTCATTTTGCCGCCTCTTGTGCTAGCGTTTTTTGCTGAACACCTTGTATGACAGCCAGGGGAATATGCTGTCCTCCTTTTCCATCCTGCAGAGCCATTCCGTGTTTACGGTGTTGCTTGCCAGCGAGTCGAACACCATGTTGAAATTCTTTATGCAGGAACAGAAAGCCCTGTCCGCATATTCCGGCAACTTTCCCTCGTATATCATCTTTTGCCATTCCGCGGACTGGGCCAGCAGGACTTCCTTTGCCCCCAGGTTCAGGATGCGGGCCTTTATGCCGGTTTCCGTGGGAAAACGTTCCGTCAGGTCTATCATCCTTTCGCTTGCGATCCGAATGCAGTCTGTCATCCAGCTGTTGGAGCTGTCCAGCAGATTCTCTCCGTAACCGGATCCTTCCGCGCTGCATGGATAGGGGGTTATTTTGGGAAGGTTGAACTGCTTGTCCATGAAGTCCTTGCAGAAGGATAGGTGAATTTTCCCTTCGGCCGCGACCAGCCGGATGACCTGTTCCAGCCAGGCGACTCCTTCGTGCCAGCTGTCGCCTATCAGGCTTGCCGGTATGACGCAGGTGAGCACATTGTCCTTGTCGCCCAGTAGCTGCCCGGCCTTTTCCAGTTTTTCCAGCTTTTTCCTGTAGAAGTCCTCTGCATCCAGCCTGACTTGCGCCGATGCCGCCTCCTCATCGTAAATCCCTTCGTTGGCCCAGTATTTATAGCCTGTCTGTAGCCTGGACGAGTCCGTTTCCATGAAATCCATGAACTTGGTATCGTGCAGCTCGTAGCCTATGTCCCTGAGCTCACATCTGTAGGCAGGGGCGCTCATGTAGCCCTGGGGCTGCCCGTCTGCCGCGTTTCCCCGTATGTCATCAGGGGTGTCGAAGTCACGGGCAAAGATAACAAGGGATTTTTTTGTTCTGACCGGGCTGTAAATCCCCGTTTCGGGTGTGTCCTTGCTGAACAGGACCGAGCGGGTGTCTACAATAGTATAATTCACGCCATAGGAGCGAAGGACCTCGTCAAGCTTTTCCGTCCAGCCCAAATAAGGAAGGAAAAAACCTTCCCCGTTTTCCCCGAAAAATGACCGGTGGGAATGGAGACCTACTTCTACCTGGGCATTCAGGGCTTCCTTCAGGTCCCGGTAGTGGGGTAGGTAGCTGTATGTCGCGGCTGTGGGAATAAGCTCCAGGAACCCTTTATCCGCAAAGTCCTTGAAGGCCTGGATGAGGTTGCCCGAATATGTCTCGAGGAAATCCTCCCTGCATTTCCGTATGTTTCTTAGGCAGCAGTCCACGTTGCGGAGTATGGCTTCATTCCCCTTGTTTCTCTCCTGCTCCTCCTCGCCCAGCTTCGCCATGCTGTCCAGCCATGCCAGGTATTTCTTCTTTGTGCTCTTGTGTGCCAGCAGCGTGCAGAGGGGGGCGCTGAGCACCAGTCCCAGCTTGAATGGAACGCCGTCACCTTCCAGCGAACGGAGCATGTTGAGCAGCGGAAGGTAGCTGTTGGATATTGCGGAAAAGAGGATGGAATCCTCGTATGCAAAGTTCTCTTTTGTGTTGAAGTTGTGGATGAAGGCCTGCTCGGCCTGTAAAACCAAAATTAAATTCTTGCTGGCCATAGTTCTATGAATTTGACTCCGAAAACATTTCCCTGTGGTCAAGGTATTGCCGCCTGAGGATGGGTTCCATGCCTGACAGGCGGACCAAAGGCGGAAAGTCCATCTCCCTTCCAGGCAATGCGCTTCGCAATGTCTCGTTTCCAGTCGGGACGGAAATCCTCTTGCTCCTGGCCAGCGTCATATTTCCCTTGCCCGTATAGCAGGCCTCCAGGCTCAGTATGAAGTGTTTCTTTGGGGATGAGAGCAGTATGTACTGGTTCCTGTCTTCCATGGAAACCATCAGGTCTATCGTGTCCGTCTGGACATCACTGTCCTCGCTGTCAAAGAAGCTGACGTGCAGGTTCAGGTTGGAGAAGGACTCGCTGTCATAAAAAGACTGAAGGTCCGCCTCGCTTATGTCCCAGAATGCGTAGACCCAGGCCGGATCCCTTAGGATTGCGCTTATCTTGGTCTCATTGTAGCTTTTGGGCAGCTGGATATCCTTGTCGTCATCCTCGCCGTCCTCATCCTCGTATTCGACATAGCTCAAGTCCAGGTCTGCCTGGGCCGACGCCTCCAGTTCCTCTGCGTAATCAAGGAGTTCACCTATTATGAAATTCCTGTTCAGGCTGCTGGGGATGTCCAGCATGTATTCATCCGCAAGCTTCATAAGCTCGTCATTCGTGAGGCTCTCAAGCTTTTTGCGGGAAAGGGTAAGCTCTTCCATAGCGGGGCTATCTTATAGCAAATCGTTCCTTGTTTCAAGAAGCGGATGCTTTTTTTATGGCGGCAAGCAGGTCCCCGTATTCGTCAAAGGCAGGAATGTCGGGGTTGCTTTCCTTGATTTTGTCAGTGGAGCGGAAAAGGAAGCCGGCCTTGCTTGCCCGTATCATGCCAAGATCATTATGGCTGTCGCCGGCGGCTATGGTGTCGAAGCCGATGGACTGAAGGGCCTTCACCGTAGTCAGCTTTCCGGCCTCGCACCTCAGCTTGAACCCGGTAATTTCACCTGACGGGGCGACTTCCAGAGTGTTGCAGAATATGGTGGGCATGCCCAGCTTTTTCATCAGTGGGCCTGCAAACTGAGTGAACGTGTCGCTCAGGATTATCACCTGCGTGAAGCTCCTCAGTTCGTCCAGAAAGTCTTTTGCCCCGTCCATCGGGTCAATAGTCGAGATGGTCTCCTGAATTTCCTTCAGTCCCAGGCCGTGTTCCTTCAGTATTCCCAGCCTCCACTTCATAAGCTTGTCGTAGTCCGGTTCGTCCCTGGTCGTCCTCTTCAGCTCGCTTATGCCCGAAGCTTTTGAGAATGCAATCCAAATCTCTGGTACCAAGACCCCTTCCAAATCCAAGCAGACAATTTCCATAGTGTTCTCCTGAAATCCTGAAAAAACGGTCCGGAAATACCAGGCCGGCAGGAAACACTCTAGCACAATGAGAGAATTTAATCGAGGGGGGCATGGGGAATTTCGCATTTTGCCTTGGCAACGCCGGGGCGTTTTTGTCGCCCTGCCGATGTAATCCTGTCAGCTTGAAACTATATGGCTTTTCTGATACTATCAGTAAATGCTTTATTATCTTGGTGGCCTTTTTAAGAATCATTTTGGTCCTGCCAGGCTCCTTCAGTCGTATGCTGTCCTGATAGTCCTTGCCCTCTATGTTTCTTTTATCCTTACGGAAAAGCTCCTTCCGAAGTTCTTCCGCTTCCTTCCGCATGACAGAGGAAGGGAGTTCACCCTGTCCAAGGAGGCGGCCAAGGGAAAGCCGACCGGGGCCGGAGTCGTGTTCATAAGTTTTTTCGTCCTCCTCTGCATAGCCTTCATCCCGCTAAATTTGCTGCAGGGAGGGGCTCTGGTCCTTACCTGGCTTATGATGCTCACCGGCTACCTGGACGACAGGAGCCGGAACGGATGGGGCGAATACCTCAAGGCCCTGCTGGATCTCATCATCTGTCTTTCGGCATCCGTGCTGCTGGCATGTTTCATGAGGAGCGAAGACGGTTCTCTTTCCTTCTGGCTGCCGTTCATGTCGGAAATGCTGAAGGTCCCCGTATGGCTTTATGTCGCAATATCCACGGTGATACTCTGGGTTTCCGTGAACACGACCAACTGCACTGACGGGGTGGATGGCCTCAGCTCTTCGTTGGTCCTGCTCGCGCTCTTCACCTTGGCTATATGTTTCTACATAGTATTCGGGCACGTGCACACGGCGGCTTACCTCCTTGTGCCCCACTTGGATTCCGGGGCTGCATGGGGCCTCATGACATTCTGCCTTGCGGGGGTCCTTATGGGATATCTCTGGCACAACGCTTTCCCCAGCTCCGTCCTCATGGGCGATGCGGGATCCCGCGCGCTGGGGTTCTACATAGGCTTTTGCGTCATGGTCAGCGGAAACCCGTTTATGTTCCTTGTGACTTCGACAATCATCTTCATAAACGGCGGGATGGGCCTGCTCAAGGTCGCCTTGAAGCGATTCTTCCATATAAGCGTCCTCACGAACATCCGTTTCCCCCTGCATGACCATTACCGCAAGAACCACGGTTGGTCGCCCACACAAGTTCTTATCAAGTTCCTGATAATCCAGCTGCTCATAACCACGGGCTTGCTTGGAATCTTCTTCAAGGTCAGGTAATATATGACATTCTCGGAAAAATGCCTTGGGTGCGCCCAGGAGGGAATCGTCCTGCTCCGCAACGATGGGGGCATGCTGCCACTCCTCGCCAGCGACAGGGTGAGCGTTTTCGGCCGCTGCCAGAAAGACTGGTACCGGAGCGGCACGGGGTCGGGGGGCTCTGTCCACTGCGAGTACGTGACCAACCTGGTGGATTCCCTCGTGGAACTTGAGGCCGCCGGGAATTCCGCATCCGTGGACAGGGAGCTGCTTTCCGTATACGAGGGCTGGCTCAAGGACAATCCCTTTGACAACGGAGGGAACCTCTGGGCCGCCGAGCCGTACAGCCAGAAGGAGATGGAGCTGAATGACGGGCTTGTCCGCTCTGCCGCGGG
>CAMNGY010000039.1 GCA_946538795.1 uncultured Treponema sp. | reverse complement strand
TCCAAGGAGACCGCCCACGTGGGTGATCCCGTGTACCCCATAATGATCAAGGACGCGCTGGATGCAAACGGATCCGGCATAGACGTGGTTTCCGGGGCTACCTTCACCAGCATTGCCGTTAAGAACGCCCTGAACGACGCGGCTCGTCAGGCCGATGTCTCCAGCCTGGACGACTTCAAGAAGAACACGGTCAGGCACGAGGCTCAGGCTCCTGTTGACGAAACCTATGACGTCGTCGTCGTCGGTGCGGGAGGCGCGGGAATCGCCGCCGCGGCCCAGGCCGCCCAGAACGGGGATACCGTCCTTGTCATCGAGAAGAACGCCGAGATCGGAGGAAACACGATCGTTTCCGGCGGGCAGTTCCAGTCCGTCATGCCGTATCTCTGCTGGGATCCCGCAGACCCGGATGCGACCAGCGGAGTCTACTCCTTTGACGGCAAGAGCTACGACAAGGTCAAGTCCGCCAACGGCAACATCACGATACTGAAGGAAATCCTGAACTGGAGCGAGAAGCCCTTTGACGGGTCCGGCGCGCAGGACTGGTTCGTCGCGGGCGACACGGCGGAGCTTTCCAAGCACGGCGTTCATGCCGAGTACCTGCCGACCCTGCGCGAGCTCAAGAAGGAGATAAAGGAATACCTCGCATGGGCGCAGCCCCAGCTGGACAAGGGAATCAACGAATCCCAGCTGACCCTGTTCTCCACGCTCAACCTGCACATCTTCCAGACCTACTACGGCGGGCTCCGCCCCAACCAGAACTACAGCAAGTGGATCTACGGAAACTACGACCTGGTACGCCAGTTCATCGTGGACGGACAGGACCTGAAGCCCTGGCTGGAGTCACAGGGAGCGACCTTCGTGGAGGACCAGCAGCCCACCCTCATCGGTGCTTTGTGGCACCGCGAGAACCAGTTCATCGGAGCAAACTTTGACGCGGACGGCGACGGCAAGAACGAGGTCGCCCAGTGGGGCTCATACTTCGTGCCCCCTCGCCGCACGCTCCTTGAGACCAGCCCGACGGCCAAGAGCAACAAGATAATGCTGCGCACGGACGCCAAGGAGCTGATTACGGAAGGCGGCCGCGTCACGGGAGTGAAGGCGGTCATGTACGACGGAACCCAGGTGACCGCCCATGCCAAAAAGGGCGTCGTTCTCGCGACCGGAGGCTACGCCGCCAACATAGCGAAGGTCCTCAAGACCAACGACTACTGGAAGGACGGGGCCATCACGAACAACACCAAGACGACCAACCGCTCCTCCCTGCAGGGTGACGGAATCACGATGGGCGAGAAGGTCGGGGCCGCCACGACGGGGCTGGACTTCACCCAGCTCATGCCGATTTCCTGGATAGACAACGGACAGCTCGCCTTCGGAGGCGGAAACTACGCCATCTACATCAACCCGACGACGGGCAAGAGGTTCGTCAACGAAACGAGCGAGCGCGACGTGCTTTCTTTGGCCGAGCTTGCCAACGGAATAGAGCACGGCGGCACGATGGGCGTCTTCCTTGAGATTGCCAACAGCAGCCAGGCCATTCCCGGCCCCTATCCCTACGGAACGCCCAAGACCCCCGAGACATGGGAGGCGGACGTGGACTGGAGGCAGTACACCCGCACCGTGGACCAGCTGGGCGACCTGTTCAAGGAGCTGGGCCTCTCGCTCGACGCGGCCACGGTCCGCAAGGAGATAGAGGAGTACGACCACGCGCTCATGACCGGCAAGGAGGACACGCTCGCCGTCACGAAGACCGGCTGGACCGCCCTTATCGGCAATGCGGACAGGAAGGCAGACGGCTCCTTTGACGTCAGCTCCTACACGCTCGACGGCGTCAAGCTCAAGGTGAGGGTCATGGCCCCGTCCACTCACCACACGATGGGAGGCCTTTCGGTTGACATAAACCGCCACGTGCTTGACGCGGGCGGCAACATCGTCAAGGGCCTGTACGCCGCGGGCGAGGTCACGGGCGGAATTCACGGCGGAAACCGTCTGGGCGGAAACGCAATCGTTGAGATATTCGTTTCCGGCCGCACGGCGGCAAACGCCATTAAGGCCGACAACTAGGCCGGGACTTCAACTGGCGGAAGGGGGCTTTGTGCCCCCGGGCCAGTTGCAAAAGCCGGTTGCTTTTGAAACTGCCGCCCCCTTTTTTTGTTCCTTTCCGCCCCGGGCCGCCCCTTTGTTTGACATATTGTCCATTCTACGGTAGACTTCTTTCTAAGGGTTTGGCAGATGATTCCATTTAATGTTCCCCCGTACGTCGGTAGCGAGGAAAAATACATAGCTCAGGCAATTGCCAGCCACAAGATTTGTGGCGACGGCGGGTTCACGAAGAAATGCTCCGAATGGATGGAACGGCGGTTCCAGGCAAAGAAGGTTCTCCTGACCACCAGCTGCACTTCCGCGCTGGAGATGGCGGCCCTGCTGTGCGGGGTTCAGCCTGGCGATGAGGTAATCATGCCAAGCTTCACGTTCTGCTCCACTGCCGATGCTTTCGTCCAGCGTGGGGCCAAGATTGTGTTCGTTGACGTGCGGCCCGACACGATGAACATAGACGAGAAGCTCATAGAAAGGGCCCTGACCCCCAGGACCAAGGTGATATGCGTGGTTCATTATGCCGGCATTGCCTGCGAGATGGATACCATAATGGATATTGCCGGCCGCCACGGGCTGAAGGTCGTGGAGGATGCCGCCCAGGGCGTGATGTCATCATACAAAGGAAGGCCCTTGGGCACGATAGGCGACTACGGGTGCTACAGCTTCCATGAAACCAAGAACTTCAGCATGGGCGAAGGCGGTGCCATCGTCATAAACACCGGAACGGAGGACGTTGAGCGGGCGGAAATCTTCCGCGAGAAGGGGACCAACCGCTCCAAGTTCTGGCGCGGGCAGATAGACAAGTATACCTGGGTGGACTACGGATCCAGCTACCTTCCCAGCGAGCTGAACGCGGCTTACCTGTGGGCGCAGCTTGAGGTCGCGGACAAGATAAACGAGGCCAGGCTTGTGGCCTGGGAACGCTACCGCATGTCGCTGCGGCCCCTTGCGGACAGCGGGAAGATAGGCATTCCTTTTGTGCCGGAAGCCTGCGTGCACAACGCCCACATGTTCTACATAAAGTGCAGGGACCTGGAGGAGCGGGGCAGGTTCATAGAGTTTATGAAGGAGCGCGGCTTTTACTGCGTGTTCCACTACATTCCTCTTCACTCGTCCCCGGCCGGACTCAAATTCGGGCGTTTTGACGGCGAGGACAGGTTTACCAGCAGGGAAAGCGACAGGCTGGTGAGGCTCCCCCTCTATTACGGGCTGAGCGCGGACACCGTTGATTCAGTGGCCGCCGCCGTTAAGGATTTTTATAAGGGGGCCGAATGACAGGCACTGTGTCCGGTCCGTCCTCCTATCCCCGTGAGCGGCAGGGGCTGGCTGCCCGCGATATCCTCCCGCTGGCCGCCTGCGTGCTTGCGGCTTTGGCCATGTTTGTCCGCATGTTCTACGGGACGGAGCTTACCGATGAGGCCTATTATGTTTCCGATGCCCTGTCGGCCATGCACGGGAACTTCTATTATGCCTACAACAATGCCGTCGGAACCGGATGCGGCCTGCTGATGATTCCCTTCCTCTTCGTGTATGAACTGCTTGTTCCCAGTGGCGAGGGGGTATTCCTGTATTCGCGCATCTGCTACATGATTTTCTGGTGCGCGGTCATGCTGGCAGGCTGCCGCATCCTGATGAAGGATTTCGGCCGCCCCCATGCGCTGCTTGTTACGGCATTCATGATTGCCTTTGCCGGCGGGATAGGCATATACAATTTCAGCTACAATACCGTTCCGTGCGCGCTGTCGTACATAAGCGGGCTTGTCATCTACGATGCCTTGGAACACGGCGGCAGGCACGTCCGCCTGAGGCTGGCCCTGGTGGGCTTCCTCATGGGGATTGCCCTTGTCGGGCATATTGGATCTGGCATCATTATTGCCAGCTTCGCCGTCGTGATTATAGCCAGAAGCAGGGACGTCAGGACCGGGGCCGTGAACCTCGCGTGCTGCCTGGCCGGGGGAATTTTGCAGCTGCTGGTCGTGACCGTTCCCGTCATTGTCCAGGCGGGGCTTCCGACGTTCATGGCCGGGCTTGATAACTTGGCCCATCCCTATCCCGAGCAGAATCTGACCCAGGATACTGTCTGGGACAGGCTTTCAGTGATACTGAGGCTTTACTGCATAATAGTGCCTTTTGCCATTGCGGCATTTGCGGCCGTGTATTTCCTTTCAAAGAAATTCCTCCATGAGGGCGGCCTTAACGGCGGACGCGAGGGCTGGAAGCCGCTTTCCAAAAGGGCTTGTGCCCTTCTTGCGGCTTTTGCGGCCATAGCCCTTCCGGCCGCCTACTGCTGTTTTTTGCAGCTGTGGCAGAATTCCCCCAGGGCCGGGATGGACTGGGGCTTCCTTGCGGGCATGGCTGTCCCGCTTCTTTTGTGCATGAAGGAGCACAAGAAATACCCTGTCATCCTGTACCTGGGCCTGTACCCCCTGGCCTTCGCCTTCGGGGAGATGATAATGACCGAAAGCAACGCCTCTCTTGCCAGGCTTCCCCATGCCGCGCCCGCATTCGCGGTGTACCTGCTCGTCATGCTGGGCGAGGAAGGGAATCTTTTGCGGAGGCTGGTGGTGCCGTTCGTCATCTGCTGCACCGTCACGACTGTCGTAAGCAACTACAGGTTCTGTTTCCACGATGGCAACCTTTCCCAGCTGGACAGCAGGGTGGAATCGGGGGTATACAAAGGTGTCTTTACGACCGCCGCCCGTGCCCATGACCTTCCTGAAACGGAAGAATATCTGAACAAGCTGATTGCCGGCGGGGAAACGTATGCCTTCCGCGACAACGTGCCCGGCGGCTATCTCATGGCGCGCAGGGGCGTGATGTGCGACAGGGCTACATGGGACCGGATGCAGTACAGCTACGGGGTAAACGCCCCAGACAACCTGTACGCCTACTACCAGAGGAAAGGAAAGATACCCCAGAAGTATATCTATGTGGATTTCGGGATAGACGAGCTGCTGTCCATAGAGAAGGACGGCTATCTGTTCAACGAGTTCGTGAACAGCTATTACAAGAAGACGGCTGACTTTGCCATGAACGAAACTTTCCGCCGGGTAATTGTCTATGAGTATGCGGGCGGGTTTGACGGCGACTTTGGCTATTGGATAGACAGGCACATGCTGAGGGACTAGGCGGGCAGGATGAAGAAGCTTTTGATTACGGGCGGAAGCCATGCGGAGCTGCCCTTGATTCATGCGGCGAAGTCGCTCGGGTTTTTCGTGATTTCGACAGGATTGAACCGTGATGGGCTTGGACACCAGGCTGCCGATGAATATGTTCCCGGCGACTTTTCGGACAGGGAGTTTGTTCTGTCGCTTGCAAAGGAAAAAGACGTCAGTGCCATAGTTTCCGGTTGCAATGACTTCGCGTATCTTTCCACTGCCTATGCATGTGAAAAGCTGGGGCTTCCGGGGCATGACTCCTATGAAGTTGCCCTGCAGGTGCATCATAAGGACAGCTTCCGCGAGCTACTGCACAGGCTGGGCATAAAGACTCCGAAGGCCGTGAAAGTTGCGTCGCCTGCGGACTTGAAGGCAGCCCTCGAAGACTTTGCTTTTCCGGTCATGGTGAAGCCGGTGGACCTTACCGGCGGCAAGGGGGTTTCGGTCTGCCGGAATGAGGAGGAGTCTGTACGGACGTTTGAGTCCTGCCTGTCGGTGACGCGGGAATCGTTTGCGATTGTCGAGGAATTTGTTTCTGGCTCAAACCATGGGGCATCCGTCCTCTTGAAGGGCTGCCGGGTTGTGCTGGGCGTGTTTGATGACGAGCAGTATTATAAAAACAAGTACCTGGTCCAGGGGGCGTCCATGCCGTCTGCTTCCCTGTCGCAGGCTGCTATTTTTACGTTGATAAGCGATATCGAAAAAATTGCGGCGGAACTCCAGCTTGTCGATGGCCTGTTTCATGTCCAGTTCATCGTTGATGACAGCGGCTATCCCGTGATGATTGACCCATGCAGGAGGGCACCGGGAGACCTGTACGTCCTGCTTGCAAAGTTCTCGTCCGGCATAGACTATCCCATGGAGATAGTCAAGGCTGAGGTCGGCCTCCCGCTGGAGGAATCGTACCTCTGCCGCCATAATTTTGTCGCACGGCAGTGCATCATGGCAGAACGGAACGGAACCGTGCGGAACATCGCCATTTCCGAACAGGTGAAAAAACACCTGGTGCATCAGTTGCTGTGGGGCAGGCCGGGGGACGAGGTGTCCGATTTTATGAAATACAAGGCGGGAATACTTTTGATGCAGTTTCCATCCTATGCGGAGATGAAGGATACCTTGGACGGTTTCCATCAGTTGGTGAGGATAGAATTCTAGAGTCTTTGAAAGGTTGCAGGAAAGGAGGTTGCGACGGTGCTTCAAATTTATCCAGTTTATAAGAATCCCTATGCGGAAGAATTCGCTGGGCTCTTCATGGTCAAAAACAGTCCGCATAAGAAAATCCTATTTGGTACGAATGGCCTTGCCGCAGAGTTTTCCAAGTACCTTCCTGTGGATGCATATATAAATACCCTCTCCAAGGACGATTCCTTTTTGGGAAAGCCGATAATCCACAATCTTGACGACATACCAGAGGATGCGCTAGTCCTCAGTTGCGTGTTTTTGGCTTCGATAGCTGTAGGTCATATGCTTTCCGCCTACAGGTTCAGGAGCATGGACTGCTATGCGTTTGTACAGGCATCGGGGCTTCCTGTTGATCTGTTCCATTTTAGGGGATGGAAAGAGGACATCGAGAAGAACCGCGGAAAGTACGACAGGATATTCGACAGGCTGTGCGATGAAAAATCAAAGAATGTCTTCCAGAACCTCGTGAACTTCAAGGTTTCGGGGGACATGCGCTATCTTCTCGGATTTGACCCGCCGACGGACGAGCAGTATTTTGACGCCTGCCTCCAGTTGCCGGAGAAGGCTTCGTTTGCCGACGTAGGTGGCTTTGATGGATCCACCACGAGGAAATTCCGGGAGCATTATCCTGATTATCGGAAGGTGTTCTTCTTTGAGCCTGAGGAAAAAAATGTCAGCATCGCGAGGCAGAATCTTGCAGACGTTCCGAACGTCGAATTCTTTCAGAAAGGGCTGTCCAATGAAAATGCCGTACTTCATTTTTCCGCTAACGGTTCTGCATCAATGATCTGCGATGACGGCAATATGTCCATAGAGGTCGCACGGCTTGACGATTTGGTGCATGAGCAGGTCGATTTCATAAAGATGGACATAGAGGGTGCGGAAGCCGATGCCGTGGAGGGGGCGAGGGAGACGATACGGAAGTGCCATCCAAACATGGCAATCTGCGTCTACCATAAGCCGGATGATTTTTGGAGAATTCCAGAGCTGGTCCTGTCCATACGGGACGATTATGACCTGTTTATGCGTCATTATACGCAGGGATCGGACGAGACCGTGATGTTCTTCATTCCAAGGAAATAGGAGGGGATGTATGAACGATAAGGGTGAAATCTGCATAGGAATGGCTGGCTCTGGACGGGCCACGGAGCTGCACATGAACGCGCTGCAGCGGTATACGGAGGTTCCCCTGTGCTACAAGCATATCATCGCCCGCAGGTTTGAGCAGGTGAACGCCTTCAAGGAGCGTTACGGCTTTGTGAATGCGAGCCTGAGCTTTGACGACCTGCTGAAGGACCCCGAGATAGACGTGATAGACATCTGCACTCCTCCGTATGTCCATGAGGAGATGATTGTGAAGGCGCTGGATGCGGGCAAGCACGTAATCTGCGAGAAGCCCCTGAGCGGATATTTTGGAAGGGAAGGGGATTGCGAGCCGATCGGCCTGCAGGTTTCAAAGGTAAAGATGTACGATGAGCTCAAGGCTTCGATAGACAGCCTGCGGAAAAAGATAAAGAAGTCTGGAAGGAAGTTCATGTATGCGGAAAACTTTGTCTATGCGCCTGCCGTCATGAAGGCCGCCGAAATAATACGCAAGAAGCAGAGCAGAATTCTGTATGCAAAGGGCGAGGAAAGCCTCAAGGGCTCCAGCTCTCCCGTTGCCGGAGAATGGAACAAGACGGGCGGAGGCTCGTTCATCCGGGTCGGGGCGCATCCCCTGTCCGCGATCCTCTGGCTTAAGAACGAGGAGGCAAAGGCCCACGGGGAAATCATAACCATAAAGAAGGTTTTTGCAGACATGGGGCAGGTGACTCCCCGCCTGTCTGAATATGAGCACCGCCATATTGCGGCGCATCCCCATGACGTCGAGGATACCGCCACGGTAATCATCACGTTTTCCGATGACACGCGGGCCGTCATAATGGCAAACGACACCCTGCTCGGAGGCAGCAAGAACTATGTGGAGCTGTACTGTAATGATGCGGCCATAAACTGCAGGATGACCATGAGCGACATGATGGAAACCTATTTCCTGGACGAAGACAACCTTGAGGACGTGTATATTTCGGAAATGCTCCCCTCTAAGACGGGATGGAACAAGCCCTTCCTTGAGGATGAAATCATCCGCGGCTATACCGATGAGATGCGCGACTTCATCGAGTCCATTTATTATGACCGGGAGCCCAAATCGACCTTTGACTTGGCGTATGACACCATAAAGATTATCTATGCGGCCTACAAGTCTGCGGAACTTGGTGTCGCGGTGGAACCGTAGGGGGGTATGGAATACG
>CAMNGY010000038.1 GCA_946538795.1 uncultured Treponema sp. | reverse complement strand
CGTGCTCCTTCAGCACGACGAAGCTGATTCCCGACAGCTCCGTGAATTTGGCGACAGACTGCGCTGCTATGGCCAGGCCCAACTTGGGAGAGCCCCATGGCCCCAACCGCCAGGCTTAGAACGGAGCAAATCCTGCTTGTCCTTATCTTCCATGCTTCTACATGATACGAGAAGACTTGGAGAATCAATTTGCTATCTTGCTTTCAGCAGGTACTGGCTATTCGGAACGACTGCTGGAAATAAAAGACTGGATGTTTTTTTCAAACCTTTGCAATTCTGAATCCTGCTGTTTTAACAGTGAAACATCCAATTTATTAAGGAGAATAGGAGCTGTAGTCAATTTGCCATACGTGGCGAGCTTCCTTTTTTGGGTTCCAACTCTTCTTTCAAAGAAGTGCTTTAAAAGCACAGCTGTAACTGCCGAAGGTTTGCTTATATCTTCTATGTTTTTACCTGAAATATGTTTGTAATCCCCGACCGGCCCAAATCCAGACGAAGCCCTTCTTGTCCAACCTTCTTCTGCCGCCCAAGCTTCAAAACAGTTAGGCTGCTTTAAAAACCAGGCTTCCATTTCTTGTATCATGAAATAAATATCTTGCCGTTTGTCCTCTGAAATTATGAGGGGCACATTTGGATTCTCTGTCTCCACTTTTTTAAACCAATTTTCTATTTGACTCTTAGGCATATCTGAGTCAACGAACAATTTTACGCCGTCCGCTGCATTGACAAATGATTTTATCGCATTCCTGTATCCACATTCCATTGAGACGACTATGCTTATGTCCTCGTTATCCAGCAGCTTGCAAAAAAAAGAATGCAAGGCCTCCCTTAAGGCCGGTGTATTGTATGCGACGGAATTGTCTTTGCCCAAACCGTAAACACCGCCTTCAAACATAATATGCAGTTTTACCACCGTTTGCCTCCAAGCTCACCGTTGAGCCAGAGCAAGCCGGGCAAGGAGCAGTCCTTCTCTTCAGGAAAATCATCTTCTGATAATTTCTTCACATCCGTAGCATTATCCTCGTCCTTTTCAAAAACCAAGATATCGTCTAACCTAAACTGATTGAGAAGCTGAGGGGAATGCGTCGCCATGATAAGCTGTGTTTCCCTCGCGGCATTTTTTATCATATCGGCAACGGAAAGAATCATATCGGGATGAAGTCCCCGCTCGGGCTCATCTATGGCAACGATTGCACCCCGTTCTGGATTGAGGAAAATGGATTCCAGCAACAGGAATCGGAGCGTACCGTCGCTTAAATGCAGGGCTCCTATGGTCTTGTTTAGGTTTTTCTCTTTTACCGAAAGATAGGACAGTCCGTTTATATTGTCTATATGAATGCCTTTGTAAGCCTGGTTCACCTTGTGGAGGGTTTCTTCGATTTTATCAAAATCCAAGCTTCTTTTCCTGAGCAGAAAACTCAGAACTTGTGTCAAGTTTTCTCCATTTTTCCAAAGCTTAACGCCCGTTGTATATGGCACGGCCTTTCTTAGAGGGCTGGATTCTCCGCTGTCAAAGGCATCGTAAACGGACATGGTCTCTATGGCTTTGTGGAGTGTATGCAATGGCAGGTAGTGCAAGGGGTCTGTAATTCTCTTTAAGACCAGCTCGTGCCCCCCTCCGAAATCATTGTTGTCATAGTCCTGAAGCTGGATTTTTTTATCTTCCGTTCTTGTGCTCAGCCGGCCCTTTCCATTGTGAAAATCAAGGTAAACATATGATTCTTCAGGAATCCATATTTTCTCATCAAGAAAATAATCCGTATCTCCAAGCGGATGTATCGTTATCCGATAGTAAATGTCGGAACGCAAATTTGATGCCGGGCTATATCCGTTTACAATGTCTCTGTCAAAAACATAAGTAAGCTGAATGCAATCAGGAATATCGTTCCCCGTACAATTCACAATCTGACTGTATCCGCCCCATTTTGCCTGTATCAAATCCTCCAACTTGGCGTTCTCGGATATACCTTCATAAAGCAGTCGCAAGGCATTTATGAAAGACGTTTTCCCACTCCCGTTTATACCAAGAAGTAGATTCACTCCCCGGTTGAGCGTTATCTCTTTTTTACCTTTAAATGAGAAGAAATCCGTCAGTACTATTCGTTTTAACATGCCAAGCTCTCCTTAACCTTCCCAATATAACATAGGAAAAGGAGCCTGTCAATTCTTGTTAAGAACAGGGGCTTGCCATGTGCGTTCAGCATCAGGTCATCCCCCCCCACCCCTTCCCTGCGGTTTGGTATGGGAACTTATCTAAGGCAGTCCCTGGCTTACATTTGCAAATCACGAACCCGCTTGATTTTGCCAGATTGGGTATCTACGACTTCCATGTCTCCAATAAGTTCCCGTCCTTGTGCAGGGGACAAGAAACTTAATTCTCCCTTTTCATCCCTTGATTCCCTAAATTTTGCTTCCCGGAAGGCTGCTTCCACCGCTACTTCAGGAATTGAGCTATCGATGTCGTTCCTTATGAAAAAGGCGTTGTTCCTAAGGCTGCTTATGCATACGAGCTTGTAACCTTTCTTTTTTGCAAGGTCCGAAAATGCTCCCAGCGACGCACGGCGGGGATCAATGTTTACTCCTTATCCGTGATGACGTGCTCTGCCAGGTCCGCGAAGCCGTACGCAGGAACAGACGGAGCCGTGTTGCGGATAAGTTTTTTTATCTGTTCCGCCGCATTCTTGTCTTTGATTGCGACAAATATGTTTCTTGCATCCCCCGGTAACATCCTCCCAGCGACAGATTTTGATACCGCCGATGTCCTTTCCCTGCTTTTCAGGAGAGCTGTCGATGAAGCCGCATATCCGTACACCTATCGTGTCCAAGAATTCTTTGAGCTTGTTCCCGTACAGCCCCGCACCCCAGACATACCAATCCCTGCCGGAGAAGAAGGAAATTAGAGAATCCCTGTTGGTAGAAATATAATCTGACAATTGCAGAAAGTCCGATGGATTTTTCTGGAGACCAGCTGTTCCATGCATTCTATTATTATAAAAACGCAAATTTGCTTTTCTTAAATCAGGGGCAATGAGGTTTACCATAAAATGATGCGTTTCAGAAGGAGAGTCAAATGCGTGCCAGAGCTGATTCCCGTCCATGTTTTTATCCCATTTTGCAAGCGGAAAACAAATTCCCCAGTTTGGCGAAGGAAGACCTTCAATTTCACCTGCTGTGGTAAAGATTATTTCGTTTTCGGAGTTTCCTTTTTTTATTACCTTCTCTATATAATGTCTGTTACAGTTAATATAATTCACCTCATCAATAGTTGATACCTTTCTAATGAAGGCTGTTGGTTTTTTTATTGCTTTTCTGAATCTGTTTATTCTTTTTTGGTATTTTTGCTTTATTAGCGGGAATTCTTCGTATAAACTTTCTTTAACATCGTGCGGATAGCGGAATCCATATTTTATATCAGTAAACTCTTGAGGCCTACCACCTGTACAAAAACTGGGAACGAGGTTTTCACTTTTCATGAAATCTTTAAAATCTGTTTCAAGAATATACAAGAGTTTAGGAAAATCATATGAAGTCATCCAGTCGAACGGTCCCGAAAAGGAACGTATGCCAATCGTTTGCATCGAGCTGGCTATCGTACATTCACATCCTAATGATATGCAACAAGAATACTTACTTGTCAGTTTGTTGGCAGACAATATATCCTGCATTTAGTTTGACTCCTGTGATACCTACAAATCGTTAGTGCTTTATATCATACAAAGAGTTTTTCAACGAAAACACCTTTCTCCCGCAAAAGATGGTTCCTTGTTTACATTCTGCGTTGTCAATGAAGCCCAGTATCTCTGTTCCTGCCTCGCTCAGCAGATCGAAAACCCTCTGACCCCGCTTTCCCGCACCGAATACATACACTCTACGCAATTTCATTTGAACAACTCCTCCATTAGATTTATAGCAATACTGTTACCTTTCATTTCTGTCCATAATCTCATTCACAATTTCATCTATGCAGACTATTGGTATAGACGTGTCTTTCTCCAACTGTTCTTTTATGCTGTCAAACTGGCTGTTCATAGTAACTATGATACAATCGCATTTTGGAAAACTGTCTCCTGGCCGGTACATGGGCAAATCCTCATACGATGGCACTGATTTGTCTATGGCATAGATTATGTTCGCCGCATTGCATCTTCTGATTTTATTGTAGAAAACCTTTCCAACCTTACCCATGCCATATATTGCGACATCATGAATATTATGCTTCTTAAAATAGTAGGAAAAATCTCCTGTCTGAATCTCAATATCCAGCCACTTTATAAGAAGGTTAAAGTATCTTACAAATTTGTTAGCCCGTTCCTTTAGCTGCCCAACCTGAATGCTTAGGTTTCCTGTCCCATAGGCAGGGAGGTCGGCTACATTCTTGATCCTTCCGGTTACGTCAAATCCCTTTATGAAATCTAAAATTACATCTGAATCAGAAAAGCGTTTACCAACGGGCAGCTCCAGCTGGTATTGTCCGGCTGGAGCGTCCGACACATCACGTATCTCAACCCACCCGATAGACTCATATTTTTTCAGCAGGCTCAGTGTATTGTCCACAGACGGGGATAGGACGACCACATGATTGATTTTCTTATAGCGTTGTGTCCTGACCGATTCCAGTGTGCTTATAAAAGCTCCTTCGGAATGACTTTCGTAAAGGTTCTTTACATGCGTGACAACGGTAACAGCCATGAGAGAAGGGACGAGGTCGTTTTCCAGCCAGTCGAGTAGCCTAGTCTTGTCTTTCTGCCAGTTTATATATCCATCTTGGACGCTCTTCAATGCATTTTTTTGTATTGTCCGTATATCCACAGCTTCTAATGGCCGTGCATCATTGGGATTATAGAGCAATCCGTTTTTTCCATTCTCGATGTACTCATTCATCGTCGGAACGTCGGGAGCTATGACGCAACGTCCCCGTGCCATTGCTCCCAGAAAGCTGAGACCTATACCTTCCATAATCCGTGGGGCTATGTACATGGCGGCACCATCGAGAATTCGATTCATATCATGCTTGTCCTCGAACCATTCTGAATACGTGTATTCATATTTCGAATCAATATTCGGCTTCGTGAAGGAATGGTTGGGATCCAATGCTTTGTGAATGTGGATGTGTTTTACAGGGAATTTTGGCAAAAGATTGACGACAGTACGGATATTTATATTTGTTATTCTTTGCCAAAAGAACACAGAGTCTGTGCTCCCCCAATTACTGACAGCTTCTGGCTCAGGAAAATACTGAACGCTTATCGCATCATAACCACGCTCTGTCAATCCTATATATAGCGTCTTTGAAAAGCAAATTATTCCGAAATCCCTGTAAGGTTCAAATAAAGGATACATAGGACCATTCATATCAGCAATCGCATCGTACATGGGGACATAGAATGTCCGCAAAAACTTGAAATTCTGGTTTAGAAACTGGGGGTCTACCCTTATTTGCCATAAAATAATTACATCAAACAGTTCTCCTTTTAAATTTTCCAGGCCTGCGTATGAGTCTGTATATGGATCATACTGCAAAAAACAGAGGTTAAAACGTTCTCTTAAAATATCAATAAAAAATTGTGATGATCTGGTTTTCAGATGAAAAGCATGATCTACAAACAAAGCTTTCTGCATGACGAGTCATTTCCTTGCCAAAAGTTCACCCGTAGAGTCAAACATTTGTGAAAACTTTACGATTTTCAAGTTCTTGTTATCCAGTCGCATTATATCACTTTCAATTTCTGACTCAAAATTTTTCGAAGCAATCAATACGCTTCCTTGATAACATGACAAAACTTCAGGAGATGCTATCGAACAACCATTGAATGTGTTTCCCCACTTCTCTTTTGATGAATCGACATAAAAGAGGACTTGAATTCCTAACGTATTCATTATTTCTTTAGCCCTTTTTCCATACGCTCCGGCCCCGAATATAATGATATATTTCCCATATATTTGAACGAATCCTTTAGTTTGCTGCTTAAAATAAAAATCTATCGCACCGTTAAACCTTCTATTGCATATATCAATAACCATTGTTTTATTTGTTGCTTTTGCCAGATATTTCATGGCAACATTGTTTGCTTCTGCTGCCCATTGCAGAATTTTCTTTTGGCTAGAACCACCTATTGAATAATTAACGACAAGCGAGTCAAGATGCAGGTATTTTACTCCTTGGGAATAAGTTCTCAAAACAAATTCTCCATCAGAACAAATGCTGTATTCCAAGTTATATAAGCCGAATTTTTTATAAACATCAGATCGCACAAACATTCCAGGATGATGAACAAAGGAATGCCATATACTGTCATATCCCATAAATGGATAACGTTTGGCACCTGTTTCGTACCATTCATTAACGTCTCCAAAAATGACTTCTGCATCATTCTGTTCAAATTCGCTTGCGATTTTTTCTAATGCACCGGCTTCATACCAATCATCCGAATTTAGTATGCTTATTACATCCCCTGTGCAGGCCCGTATTCCCTTGTTCATGGCGTCATAAATACCATTGTCCGGCTCGCTCACAAAGTATCCCAACCGGTCCTTGTAACGGTCTATTATTTCCAAGGTACCGTCGGTGGATCCACCATCAATTATAACATACTCCAAGTCTTCATAATTTTGCGACAACACACTTTTTATCGTTCGCTCAACGGTGTTTACCGCATTGTAGACGACTGTAATCACGCTCATTTTCATCAGTATACTCCTGCGTATGTTTTTATTTTTTAGGAAGGACTTTCCCTTTTATAAATGTGATATCCGTTGGAAAATATCATCTTGTAGTCAAACCCTTTAAAGCTGAAGACTTCCTCTCTTCCAACGTCAATGCATGCAATGTATTCAGGGGCAGACGCGCCATCATCAAGCGGTGTTCCGTCCCACAACGGGATTTCTCTTATGCATAAGCCTCTGTTGTCCTTGAAATATATCAAGAATGGGTATACGATAGAATCGCCTCCCGCGCACAAGGCTATATCTTCTGAACCCAGAGACTCGCACTGCTCTATAAGTTCTTTGTAGTTATTATAGATTCCTTTGCAATTATGGAAATACAAGGCAAACCTGTCGTTGCTCTTGTCTAGGGCCTCCGCAACTGCTTTGTAATAATATGAAATCTGAGGAACAAACGACATGACGCACAGCGTACATGAATAAAGTCAAGACGACAATAGAATTTATAATACAGCCAAAGCCATCTTTGTTCTTTCGATAGAAGAATAAAAACAACAGAAAAATGTAACCGGCATAAAAACTAAACACATAACAACTCCTGCTTTTTTTGAGCAATCTTTTTTACTTTTTCAAGAAACATTCAACTATAGGACTTCGTACGAGTAACAGCCGTTCACCAGCCCGGTAACGGGCGTTACCAGAGGCGGAAACAGCCGTTGCCCGGTGTAGCAGCGGTCGTTCCCGGCCTCGGGAACGGCAATTCCCCGATAAGGAAACAGCCGTATGCCAAGCAACGGCAGGGCCTGCCAAGGGGCGCGGCAACTGTTTTTGCCCCGTGTGGACTAAAATCTACACGAAGCCCCCACCACCCTGCTGTATATTAAGGCCATAAAGCTGCCGCGGGACAGGGTACCCGGAAACGACACGCGGCGGCTTTTCCCGTACGGGCAGGATGCGCCGGCCCCATCATTCCGGCATGACGAGCTACAGGGGGCAGAGTTCCCCCTGGTAGCGCACAAAACAATTGAACTGGCCCAAGAGGCCAAAGGAGAAACACTATGAACCTTAACACACTGGCGGCCCAGGAGGCCGACTACAAGTCAGGAAGCCTTCCTGTCGCCCTGTATCCCAATGCCATGAGGCGCGAGGCGGACGGGAAGCAGACGTTCTTTGCCCGCCCCATCATCCGCGAGCACCTTTCCATGGACGACATAGCCAGCGACATGGTCGTCGCAGGCGTGAACAACGGGATGAGCCGGGAGCAGATCGTCTCGACATGGAAGAACATCAACTGCGCCGTGCTTGACCGCGTTGCAAACAGCTGCTCGGTGGACACGGGCCTGTGCCTGTGCTCCACGAGAATCAGCGGAACGTTCGCGACGGACAGCGAGGCATTCAGCAGGGAGCGCCACGGCATAGACATGGCGTTCCGTACGAACAGCTACGTCCGCGACAAGCTGGCCGGACTGAGCGTCGTCATCAGGCAGGGCAACTCCGTAAAGCCCCAGATTTCGGGCGTCCGCGACCTGGAATCGGGCAGCTGTGAGGAGCTTACCCCGGGCGGATTCCTTGAGGTTACGGGAAGCAACCTCGCGCTGCTCGGGAAAGACGAAGCCGTGGGCCTGTACTTCATGAACGAGGATGACCCGTCTATGTCGGTCGTCCTCAAGGCGGAGAAGATGGGCGTGAACAGCCCGTCCAGGCTTGCCTGCGTGGTCCCCGCCACGCTCGCACCGGGACGCTACCGCCTGAAGGTCGTGACGCAGTTCATGCATGGCAGGACCCAGCGCAAGGAGCCGCAGTCATTCACCTATGACCGGAGCTTCAGCGTAACCTCCGCGTAATCCCTGCATGGACACAGGCATATTGCGTATACCTGAATCCAAAATCCCCGCTACGGCGCACCTTGAATACAACAGAGAGTGTTCCGTAGCGGGGATTTCGGGAGTAGGTGGTGTTACGAAGCCGAAGCCCATTTAAAAACAATGGGAAAAGAAGTTTTGTAGAATCACGACAAACATAACAATGACTTGCCCCATTGCTGGCGCAATTATAAAGCGGAACAGCGGACAAA
>CAMNGY010000037.1 GCA_946538795.1 uncultured Treponema sp. | reverse complement strand
GCCTGCCTTTATTCCGGGCGGAACCTGGCCCGGCTTGTGTCGGTCTCGAACACGTCCACGGCGGACAGGCGGGCTGACTTTCCGTCCTTGTTCCCGAGGGACGGAATCTGCCTGATGATTCCGTCGTATATATACATGGCGATCCGTTCCGCGCTGGGGTTCTGCCTGAAATAGTCAAAGTCGTTCAGGTTGCGGTGGTCCAGCTCCTCGCACACGGCACGGAGGGCTTTCTTCAGCTCCGAGAAGTCCAGGAGCATTCCGCCCTCGTCCAGCTCGCTTCCGCTGGCATGGGCGAAGACCTTGTAGTTGTGGCCGTGAAGCCTCTCGCACTTGCCGTGATAGTCCTGCAGGAAATGCGCCGCGCTGAAGGCGGCCTCTACGCGTACCTCAAACATGATGAGAGTATAACGGCAAAAGGCAAGGCTTGCAAGCGCGGTCAGGCCCCTGTCGGTCAGGACCCTATGATTTTGATGATCCTTTCTGCGGTTTTGGACAGGTCATATTTTTCCAGCAGCGGGGCAGGGGAGGACACATCTTCTTCCAGCAGCCTGTCCAGGTCCACGTCGGGCTTGTCCGGGTCTATGTAGTGGGCGGCCGTGCCGTAGATTTCCGGCAGGCTTGTCCTGTCCGAAACGATTATCTGTGTCCCGCAGGAAAGGGCCTCCAGGGGAGGCAGCCCGAATCCCTCGAAATATGAGGGCAGGATGAAGGCCCTGCAGCGGGAAAGGAGGGCCTTTACCTCCCTGTCGCTCAGGTAGCCGGTCATGATGACGTTGGGCAGGTTCCGCATCTTCTCAAGCTCCGGGGCGACCACGCTGGGCAGGGGCTTGCCCGATACCGCGAAAGTTTCCCCGGGATACAGGGCGGCATGGTCCGCTATCCACTTGAGGTTCTTGCGGCGGGAAAGGCTTCCCAGCGTGAAGTAGAAGGGCTTGTCCTTGAGCCGGGGCAGGCGGTCGAACACGGAGAAATCCGCCTCTATGTCCTTGTAGCCCGTGACTCCCGAATAGACGACGTGTATCCTGTCTGCGGGGGTATGGTAGCGTTCGATTATTGTCCGTTTGGTGTACTCCGAGACCGTGAGTATCACCTTTGCCCGCTTTGCGATTGCCCTGTACATCATCCTGCTGTACAGGCAGATGAGCTTGTCCCTCCTGGAACTGAAATCCCCGGGGTACAGGGCGCAGTAGATGTCATGGATGAATTCTATGCCGGGCGCAAAGAAGGGGCAGGTGTTGGAGAAGTCCAGGCTGATCCTGCGGTGGGCCAGGACATAGAGCTGGAAGTCAACCTGCGTCCAGCGCGGAAAGAAGCGGGCCTCGCTTTTCAGGCGGACGGTCCGTATGTTTGTCAGGCCGGGGACATCCTTCGCGTTGGCCGGAACGACAAGCTCCATCATTCCCGGCCGGACCAGCTTGTCCATGTTCTGTACCACCTCTATGGCAAGCCGCTCGATCCCCGTCAGGGTATGGCACCATGCCTCCCCGTTTATCGCGATGACCCTCATGCCTTTTCCCCTGCCTGCGCGGGATTTTCCGTCGAGGAGAGGGCCGCGACAAGCCGTTCGTTGGACTTATGGTCGCGGACGAACAGCCTCATCTCGCCCCGTCCGTCCTTGCTCCGGACACCGGCCAGGATCTTGTGCTTGTCCAGGAGGCAGACGGCAAGGCGCCTTACGTCCGCTTCTCCGGGGTATGCGTCAAAGCGCAGGACCATGGAATTGAACGAGGGCCGCTCCAGCGTGACGCCTGTCAGGCCGGAAAGGGCATCCTTGAGCCAGACGCATTCCTCTTCGAATGCCTTGCGCGCGGCGGAGAAGTCCTTCTTGTATTTGCCGACTGCCTGCATGAAGTATTCTCCGAGGGAGGAGACGTGGCCCTTTCCCTTGAACGGCTGCAGCGCGGAAGGATCGTCGGAAAAAAGCAGGCGCATGCTCAGTCCGGGCACGCCGAACCTTTTCCCCAGGTCTATTATATGCATCCGGTTCAGGAGCTGGCCGCCCAGGTTGGAAAAATCCTCGTAGCTCGCGTCCTGCAGGCCCTCACAGGAGGCGGGTGAAATGCAGCTGCTTTCGGAAAGGACGCAGACCTGGCTTTCATCGCTGCCCAGGAGCTTGGCGGCGAGTATGTCCAGCTCGCCGGATTCGGAGGGGCGGCATGTTATGCAGTCGGCCAGCCCGTAGCGCAGGTCGGAAAGGAGCCTGTCAGACGGGAAGAAGGGGTTTGAGTCCACCGTGAAGTCCGCCAGTCCGGGGAACCTCCACCTGCCGCCTTCTTCTTTCAGTATCATGTCATAGCGGTCGCTGCCGGGACTGAATTTTTTCTCCGCTACCGAAAGGTCCTCTATGTCATCCACCTCGTACCAGCGGTCGCCCGGAATGACGAGCGAGCTGAGCGCATCCGGCAGGTTTCCCGCCACTATCTTGAGTACGGACTCGTAGTACTCGTTCCTTCCGTAAGTGGACATGTAATAGGAAAGGAAGGGGAGGTATATGCTGTTTATGAAATTCCTGGAGAACTTCCAGATGTTGACGGTCTTGTAATAGCGCGGGGCATCCTCGTAGCGGAAGTCCTTCTTTTCCACCATGCCGTTGATGTTGCCCTTCTTGTCGAGCAGGCAGCAGGTTCCGTCCATCCAGCTTTCAAACGGGGAAAGGACGGCCGCATTCTCCGCGGGGAGGGAGAGCAGTTCCGAGAGGACTGCCTTGTCGTAGATGAGGTCGCTTTCCAGCAGCAGGGTGTCGTCCTGCGCGAACACGTCCTTCATGAGGGAGAGGGAATAGATGTTGTTCGTTTCATCGTATATGGGGTTTTCGACATAGCCGAAGGACAGGTCCTTTGCATCCCCGTATGTTTTTTCGATGAAATCCCGGATTATCTCCGCCTTGTAGCCCAGTCCTATCGTAATCCTGTATACCCCGGCAGCCTTGAGGGCGTCTATCGTATGCTCCAGGATGGGCTTGCCGTTTATCTTTATCATGCACTTGGGGATAATCTGCGTATACTGGGGGATTCTTGTCCCCATTCCTGCCGCCAGAATGATTGCCTGCATCAGTCACCTTCCTTTTTTTCTTTTGAGATCATGAATTCCGCGACCCTTTCGCCTGCCTCGCCCTGGTGCATCCATGCCTGGGATTTTGCCCATGCCCTGTTCTGCGCCAGCTCCTTGGAATCGCTTGCTCCCCGCAGGACTTCTCCTATGCGGGGGAAATCCTCGCTCTTCAGCTCTATGCCGCACTTTTCCAGCGTGACGAACTGCCAGAGCTTCTTGTTCAGGTCGCCTGCATCGCACATCCTTGTGTCCATGCCGGCGTTCACGTAGACGACGGGCTTGTCGCAGAGGAAGAGGTAGTCGAATATTATGGAGGAGAAGTCGGATATCATTATGTCCGAGCGTACCAGGCAGGACAAGTTGTCCCTGTCGTAGTTCCATTCCACGTTTGCTTTTCCCCGGTACTTTCCTTCCAGCCGCTCCAGGAGCTGGGCCTCGGACTTCTTGGACTGCGGGTGGGGGCGTATGATGATGTGCATCCCGCTTGCTACGAGCGGGTCAAGGAGCTTTTCCCCGTAGCGTGACAGGATTCCGTTCGGTCCCCAGGAGGGAGAAAGGAGGACGGTGTACTCGTGTTTCCCGGCGGCAGCCTGCTTCCTTTCGCCGTCCATGTCCCGTATCCGGCCGGCGAGCACGTCAAGGTAGGTGCAGCCGACGGTGACCAGCTCTTTTTGGGCTATGCCCCGCTGCTCCTCCAGCGTCCGTATGTCCTCTTTCTGGTAGTCGCCCGTCAGCAGGACCGAATCGAAGTAGTCCAGCCCGAACAGGCGGTAAAGCGTCGCGTCCCCGGTGCCGTGCCTGATGTGGGCGTAATGCCCCACGTTCCTGCTCCGTTTCCACTGGTACACGTCAAGGCCGGGCGTGCTGGCAAGCACGACGTCGGCAGTCAGCAGGTTCAGGCGGGCAAAGGCCGTGTTCCCGCTCCCTATGTATTCGGGACGGACGAAGCGGAAGGGGTTCTCCTTCGTGAGGGGGTCGTCTGGGTCGGAAGTCAGGTAGTCCACCGTTACCTGCCTCCGCTCGAATGCTTTCAGGACCGGGAGGAATATGTTGTAGTACTGCCTGCCCTCATTGTATATGACGAATTTCTTGCGGTCCTTGTCCCGTTCCCGGGCCTTCCGCCCGGAAAAGAGGAGCTGCAGCTTGAGGACGGCGGCCCTGAGCAGGAAGAAGAATGTCGCCACGACACCGATGAACACCGAGAAGAGCATGCTGCCCGTGCCCGGATCTATGTACAGCAGGGAAGGGGAAAAGCTGTATGCGGTCATTTGCCGGCCTCCTGTGTTTCCTGCGTCCAGCTGGAGGACTTGAATATATTGCCTTTTACGCGCCACCATTTGCCGGGGGCGGCGGTGAATACATAGCGGCTGTCGTTCTGCTGCGGCATGAAGATGTGGTCAGTGCAAACCAGCGCGCCATGCTCCTTGTCGGAGCTGTCCACCAGCTTGCCCGTGAAGGGGTTCACCGGGTTTTCTATGATACCCTCCAGTGCCAGCGCAGGCACGTCGGCGTTGGTCATGAAGTCCTCGTTCACTATGAGGGGGCCTTCCGCGCCGAAATCCTTCATCATCAGCAGGGGATGGAAGTGGCCGGGCTGTATCTCCTGGAACTTGCTGTCCCACTCGTACTCCTCTTCATATCCTGCCGAGCTGTGGTCGGCAACCAGGATGATCCTGGTGTTGTCGTAGGCTCCGTTCGCCTTCAGGTAGTCGAAGAATTCCCCCAGCCGGTGCAGGGCGGCGGCGTTGCTCTGGTACTCGTAATCCCAGGCGAAGGGAGAGGGGCTGGAAAGCGTTATCTCGTTGACGGGCCTGTAGTCCGGGTATTGCAGGTAGGCCCCGTCGTGGGTCGTGTTGTTGACGAAGTAGGTGAAGCTGTTCTCCGTCTTTGAGTCGAACGCTGTAAGCCGTTTCAGGAAGTCCAGCACCGAATAGCCTTCCAGGAAGGCGTTCAGGTCCTCGTCCGTGGAATTGGGGTCCCAGTAGTTGCCGCCGTTGTAGATGGCGGGCCTGAGGAAGAGGGGGGATATGCGGAAAAGGGAGTACCAGATAAGGCTGCGCCTGAGGGTCCTGCTGGTCTTGTTCATTCCTGCGATGTTCTTGTTCTCCTTGTACCACTGGTCCAGGTAAACGCCGTCCGTGGAATGACGCTCTATCTTGGGATAGTCCTTGAAGATTCCCAGGTCGGCTATCCAGCTGTAGTTGGCCCAGGAGGGGTCGGTTATTGTCGCGGACCAGCCTTCTGCCTGCTCCGTGAAGATTCTGGGCAAAAGCAGGATGGACTCGTTCTGTTTGTCAACGAGGGGAACGTCGCTCCTCTTGTTCTTTGCCTCCGGGGTGTACTCATAGCCGCCGTAGCAGGGGGATGCGCCCATCAGGGTCCAGCCGTTGAACGACACGGTGTTGCGGTAGAGCGTGAAGCCGGAGAACTGCCCGTACAGGGCGGGGTATTCGTCAAATACAGGCCGCAGGTAACGGTTCTGCGCCTTGTCCAGGTAGATGACCAGCACGTTGCGGCCTGTCCTGGAAAGGTGGAAGATGGGTTCTATCTCCTTTATGTCCGCGTTGTTGTTCCTGGAGACTTCCACGTACTGGGCATAGCCTTTCTGGATGTTGCGGACGTTGACGAGCGACAGGCAGAGGATTGCCCCTGAAAGGAATACCGCCGCATAGGAAAATATCCTGTCCCGGCCCTTCCGGAAGAGGAAGGCGACCAGCACCGCAAGCAGGCACAGGAACGCCAGGTTCAGGAGAAGCATCGGTATGCCGGAGTCCACGTTGGCCACGGTCCTGAACGTGAGCAGCTTGGACATGATGCCGTAGCTTCCGTGGAAGATGAACATGTTAGCCAGTGCCGAGACAAAGGCCGCGGAAAAGAGCATGGCCGCCAGGCTCTGGATTTTTTCCCGGTACAGGAAGAAGATGAGGAAGGGCCAGACGACGAAAGTGCCGAAGCTTTGCAGGAGCGTGTTGCCGACGAAGAAAAGCGGGCTTCCATAGCCGTCTATGCCGCTGAATTCCATGGGGGAGGCGGATATGAGGTGTGTCGGGATGAGCAGGCCCGTAAGGAGCCACAGGCCGGCGGAAGCGAGCGCGAACACTGCGAGCCTGCGGCTGAACGAGGCTGTCAGCCTGGGGCAGCTTGTCCGCAGCAGCCAGCCGGCTGCCCTTATGAGCAGCGGGACTGCGTATACGAGTGCGGCTATGCAGCTGGTCAGGACAGCGCGTTTTACGGAAACCGTCCTGCTGACGAACAGGTAGGGGATGAAGGCCGTGACCGCAAGGCAGGCTATGGCGTAGAGGACTTTGGCCGGATGCCGCAGCTTGTAGAATATGTTCTTGATGAGCGAGAATATGTTGTTGCAGGTCCAGTACAGGACCAGGCCGCAGGGGCTGTCATACAGGATCGCGACGAAAACCAGGGCAAGTCCGTAGACCTGGAGCTTCTCGCGCAGTTTCAGCCCCTTTGTGTAAATAGTGCCGGAGATTATGTTGACGGCCGTCATTATGAGGGGAAACAGGTTTATCGTATGGCCCGCGACGTGCAAAAGGCCGTCCGGGGATCCCATGTCGCGGATGAAGCCTCCCGTGTCGTGGATGAGGTACATCGGCATTCCGCGCAGGATTTCCATTGAGGACAGGCAGCTGTATGCCGCCGTGAAGAAGGGAACCTGAATAAGCAGGCCGAACGAGGAGCGCAAGGCCATTATAGGGTGGTAGTGGCTCTGCCTGTAGTAGGTGGACAGGATCATGTAGCGCTCGTTCCCGCTGAACATCTCCTTTATGCGCCTGACCTTCGCTTCCATCCGTTTCTGGGTGTCGCGCTCCAGTTTCTGCCAGTGCTCGGCGACTATGTAGAGCGGGAGCGTCAGCAGGCTGACGGCAAGGCTCACCCCGATTATGGCGATGGTAAGGTTGTTGAAAATCCTGTAGCAGAATCCGAATACGAACTCTATTACCTGCACGATGGGGAATATGAGCACGTTGTAGAAGATACCGGCCATCGCTTACCTTGCCTCCTGAATTTCCTGTGTCCAGCTTGAGGACTTGAAGATGTTGCCCTTTACGCGCCACCATTTGTCGGGGGCGGCGGTGAACACGTACTTGCTGCCGTTCTGGTGAGGCATGAAGATGTGGTCGGTGCATACCAGCGCGCCCCGCTCTTTGTCGGAGTCATCCACCGCCTTGCCCGTGAAGGGGTTCACCGGGTTTTCTATGATACCCCCCAGCGCCAGCACAGGTACGTCGGCATTGGTCATGAAGTCCTCGCTTATGGAAAGCCTGCCTTCCGCACCGAAGTCCTTCATCATCAGCAGGGGATGAAAGTGGCCCGGCTGTATCTCCTGGAACTTGCTGTCCCATTCGTAGCCCAGTTCCGCGTCCGCCGAGCTGTGGTCGGCCACCAGTATGATCCGCGTGTTGTCATAGGCCCCGTTCGCCTTCAGGTAGTCGAAGAATTCCCCCAGGCGGTGCAGGGCGGACGCATTGCAGTGGTACTCGTAATCCCAGGCGAAGGGCGAGGGGCTGCTGGCCGTGATGGTGCTGGCAGGCCTGTAGTCCGGATATTGCAGGAAGGCCCCGTCGTGTGTCGCGTTGTTGACGAAGTAGGTGAAGCTGTTCTCCGTGTCGGAGTCGAACGCCGTCAGGCGCGGCAGGATGTCAAGCACCGAATAGCCGTCGAGGAATGCGTTTATGTCCTCGTCCTTTGAATTCGGATCCCAGTAACCCCCGCCGTTGTATATGGCCGGGCGCAGGGCGAGCGGGGCCGTGCGGAAGAACGAGTACCAGAGCAGGCTGCGCCTGAGCGTCCTGCTGGTGGAGTCCATGCCCGCTATGTTCTTGTTCTCCTTGTACCACTGGTCCAGGTAAACGCCGTCCGTGGAATGGCGCTGGATTTTGGGGTAGTCATTGAAGATGCTGAGGTCGGACACCCAGCTGAAATTTGCCCATGATGGATCGGTGATTGTCGCGGACCAGCCTTCCGCCTGCTCCGAGAAGATGCGCGGCAGGAGCAGGAGGGATTCGTTCTGCTTGTCTATGAGGGGAACGTCGCTCCTCTTGTTCTTTGCCTCAGGGGTGTACTCGTAGCCGCCGTAGCAGGGGGAGGAGGCCAGCAGCGTCCAGCCGCTGAAGGACACCGTGTTGTGATAGAGCGTGAAGCCCGAGAACTGCTCGTACAGGGCGGGGTATTCGTCGAACACCGGCACCAGGTAACGGTTCTGTGCCTTATCCAGGAAGATGACGAGCACGTTGCGGCCTGTCCGGGAAAGATGGAAGATGGGTTCTATCTCCTTTATGTCCGCGTTGTTGTTCCTGGAGATTTCCACGTAGCGGGCATATCCCTTTTGTATCGTGCGGACGTTGATCAGCGACAGGAACAGGACGGACACCGCAAGGAAGAGGCCGGCATAGGAAAGAATTTTATCCCGCTTGCTCCACAGCAGGTACAGTATGGCAAGGGCCAGCAGCAGGATGGCCAGCAGGTTGGCGAGGACAAGCGGAACGGGGGAGTCCACGTTCGGGACCGTGCGGAATGTGAGATGCTGGGTCATGGTCCCGTAGTTTCCGTGGAACAGGAACATGTTCAGCAGCGAGCCGGCGAAGGCCGCATAGAACAGCATGGCCATCAGGCTCTGGATCTTCTCCTTGTACAGGAAGAATATGAGGAAAGGCCATACGACAAAAAAACCGAA
>CAMNGY010000036.1 GCA_946538795.1 uncultured Treponema sp. | reverse complement strand
TACTTTTGACTTCACGCGCCGTATGGAAGCCGGTGCAGCTTTCTTGCGACCAAAAATCTCGTTTTCCTGCACAACGAGGATCTTCTCGCTTTCAATGGAAAAGCCAGCTGTCAACGACAAAGGCTCTATCTTGACAGGAAAGCCCCCTTCTTCCGTCGTAAAATCCTTTAATAACTCGTTGATCCTCAGTGACTGATTGGGATTATCAGCAAAAATAAAAATCTTGTACCCATTTTGCCTGAGGGATGTCAGTGATTCTTTGAAGTAGTTTATGTTGCCAAAAAAGTTCTGTCCATCCTGACTGGGCACGGATAACTCTTTTAAGCCATCAATATCAGCATTCTCAAGTAATATATCTGTTCCAACAGTATGAAAAAAAATACTATTGGATATGTAACGTACGTTGCTTTCATAATCTAGAAGCATATCCTTGGGCCGCAGAGCTGGCATCCTCTGACGAGCTAGCCGATAAGCTGCAGTATATTCGTTGCGAATCATTTTCACGGCATTCATTTGTCTGTCCCAGTCCAAAAAAAACACTGGAGTTTCTTCCATTATGTAGTCAACAAGTCCGTATTGTCTGTCCCAAAGGCTTCCATAAAAAAGCTCCTCGCCTTCGCTGGAGCCGTTTACAGAAAGCTCCGTCAGGATTCGTTCCTTTTCTGCCTTACCTTCATCTGTAAGCCCCAAGTGGACATCACTACTGACAGTCTTCACGGAGTTTTCAGATGAAACTCCTTCTCTGTCCTCTTTTTTAAGAATTTCCTCCAGATTTGCGCACAGTCCGTCATCCCAGATGACTTCTTTCATCGGATACAAAACAAGGCTTTCGACCCCCGCATCCTTTGAATTTGTTCCTTGAGTCTCTGGATCAAAGGCTTTGATTTGATCTATAGTATCAAAGTCAAAAAGCACCCTGTAGGCGCTCTTGTCCCCTGGCATGAAGATATCCAGCACCTCTCCACGAAGGGCAAACTCGCCCCGGATCGTTACACGAGGAACTCTGACATATCCAAACGAAACCAAATCTTTTGAAAGAACCTGAGTGTCAACGACTTGACCTCTGGAGATTCTTCTTAATAGCTTTCTTTCATATTCAGGAGGTGGCAGAGGTGTTAACATTGCCCTCTGGGGAACAATGAACACCCTGCCCTTTTTCCCGGCAGGACTTCTGACTGTCAGATGAGCAAGAAAAGATGCCCTTTCCCCGAAAACAGAGGAACCGGGGGCGGCGCTTCTGTAAGGCATATTTCCCCACCAAGGCAGCTTGTATATGTCCACGTCCTGCCCCAGTATGGTCTGAATGTCGCTTTCACATTCATCCCCCTCTTTCTGTCCTGGCGTTATGATTATGCAGTCAGCACCGGACACACGCTTCATATACAAAGAGATGAGGAAGTTGGGAAGGCTTCCTCTCAGTCCCCTTAAACTAATGTGGCTTGGAACGCTGCCATTTGCCAACATCGCGACAGCATCCGCCATGGGCTGATATGCGCCAATGAGGCTGAAAAGCTCCAGCCTATTTATTGATAAATTATTTTCCATAGGATACCGATACATTGAGTATAAAGAAGAATTTAACTGTGCCTGCTGAGCAGGCGGGAGTTAGCCGTGAAAAAAACATTTGTAGGCATTATAACATCTTTAGCGGTTCTTGCCCAGATATGTGCCGTAGAAAGCACCCTCAGAGCAGAGGAAAAAGCTGCCGAAAACGCAAAAGTTTCCATAAAATTCTATGATAAGAGCATGTACTACCCGGGTAACGGCGATGACAATCCTGTGAATATACATATCACGATAAAAAACACGGGTGCAGAAACGCTTCGTTTCAAGCTGGCCGATGACAGGAGGTTCAGCATAGACTTTGATGCCGTTGACGTAAAAAACAGCAAGCTGGAAGAAAACTCCAGCCTACTCAAGAAACGGACTACAAACCAGACAGTCTACTTCCGGGAAATAGCCTTGGAAGCTGGTGAGGAATATTCCTTCGTGGAGAATCTCAAGGACTTCATAAACATAAACAATGCATCCATCTACTACATCAACATGAAATTCTACCCGGAACTGTATTCCAACCGCTACGAGTACATAACGTCAAACCGCTTGAGCTTGGAGATACGCCCTTCTTCTACTGCAGCATCATCCACTGAGATTCCAGTAGCTGTTGCGAGTGCCGCAATCCTGCAACCAGAAGCGATAAGCCCTGATAAGGTCGTTGAGCAGACTATAATTGCCCGTCAAAGGAGCCTCTGGGACCAGTACTTCCTTTATATGGATGTCGAGGAGATGCTCAAGCGCGATCCCGCACGCAGCCGTCGCTACAACGCAGAAAGCGCGGACGGACGCAATAAGCAGATACTCGCCTTCAAGTCCAGTCTCAAGCAGACCAGAATTGAAAGCGATATTGTTGCCATCCCGGACAGGTTCGAGATAGAGAACACGACTTATTCCCAGACAGACGGTAGCGTAAAGGTCCTGGAGTACTTCAACAACGGAACCTTCACCGAAAAGAAACGCTACACCTACTACGTCCGCCAGAGAGACGGCATCTGGTACATCTATAATTACATAGTCGATAACCTCGGCACAGAGTAATGTCGGCACAAGGAACAAAGCCAAAATATTTTTGCGAGAACTGCGGTGAGGAGGTGGCGGCAAATGCCCGTTTCTGTCCCCACTGCGGTAAATTCTTTGCCGCAGTCCGCTGTCCCAGTTGCGGGCACATGGGTAGCGCAAATGATTTCAAGAGCGGTTGTCCTCGCTGTCACTATGCGATGAGTCAGGAGGACATCTACGGGCCAGGACAGGTTCCTCCGTTTCTCCAGTCAAAAAAAAAGAAAGACAAAAAATCAAAGAAAGAAAAGAAATTTCGCACGTTGTCCCCTGACTCTAGTGGAGCAGGCACAGGAAATGATGTCCCTGCATGGCTCATGATCAGCAGCATTATTGTGCTGATAGGTCTTATTATTGCCCTTCTTAATATAAAATCGTAAATTTTGCCACAAAGGTCTTGACCAAAAAACGTATCTTCTATATACTACTTTCACTTGCCCGGATGGTGGAATTGGTAGACACGCTAGGTTCAGGTCCTAGTGCCGTAAAAAGCGTGTGAGTTCGAGTCTCATCCCGGGCATTTTTTTGCACCCCGCAAGACGCGGGGTGTTTTTTTATCCACTTGTAAACCAAGGAGCAAACTGTACCTTATCTGTTTCAGCCCCTTTTCTAAGGCTGATTAATTGATTAACGGGAACCTCGAAAAGCCTCATTTTTCGAGGTTCCTTGAAAATGTGATATCGTAAGTCGCGCTATTATAGCGATTTAGGTTCGACAGCACTGTCTAAACCTGCTGAAAACAAGTTTAGACAGGAGTCCTTACAGCTTCAAGTATTAATCAGCCATTCCCGTGAGCCCCGATAAGCACCCCCGGCAAAAAAAAACATCTGTTTCCGCTAGGAATCTTCTTTGTCTTATTCTTTCCAAGGGAACAAGAAGGACTTCCAGTGGCGTGGCCCCAGAAGCTTTCTGTCGTTGGCCAAAAGATCCTCCCAGGGAACATCTTTTCTCTGTTCCTTTGTCAGGTCCGGGTTAACCTCGTACCAGTCATACTTGTACAAGCGCAGGCGCAACGCCTCGGTACAGGTTATGGAGATTGTCGCCGGACCGTTGAGGATTCCCATGCTGAATACCATCACAGCCAGATTTACCAGGTTCAAGATTCCCAGCCCTATGGAAAAAAGCGTGTTGTCAAAGAAAATCATGTAGCTCTTCTTCAGGCACTTTCTGAAACCGTTATGCATGATGCTGCGGATGGGAAGAAAATACTGCAATGACAGGACGGTTATCACTATAAACCAGAAGACCAGACTCATCATCAAAAGCCCCAGAAGGCTGCCCTGCGAGCCATCGGCCGGAACCCAGACATGGAAATAGTAAGGCATGCTCACAATGGCAACCATTACCACCAGTGCCATGTAAAGACCGAACATGGCGCCATCCTTTATTGACGGTATTATGTTTCGGAAAAAAAACGCGAGTTTTGGCCCCTCGAAGTTTGCGATTTTCAGGGCGTTGTTCCCTTCCGCAAAGAAAAGGATTCCCATAGCCATGCAACACAGTGTCATGGTGAGCATGGGGAAAAGTCCCCGTACGACGGACGGGCAAGGGAGGGCCGTTGACAGCATCACAAGCAGGATGCAGATGGCCCCGAACAACACTGTAAACAGATTGATGATCATCGTATGGAAAAGGTTGTCCCATACATCGCAGAAATTCTTCTTTAAAAGGAAACGAAACATGTCCACTATGGTACTCATTTTGCGGAAACTAGTCAAACGAAAGTTTTCAGACCGGAAATGGTGATAAATCAAAAAAAAAGCAGCCTTCAACCTTTTATGGCCTTCTGCCCTCCCCTGCAAGTCCCGTTTTCAGAACAGTTCGTATTTGCAAGCGCAAGAACCAGACCAAAAAAACAGCCTTGATAAACAGACACATTTCTTGTATAATAGCTAAAGTCTGGCACCTGCCAAAAACAACTGTTCCGCATGTAAATTCAAACGGGGCGAGTTTTTAGGGATGCCCGGAACAATTACAGAAAAACAACAGGGATCACAGAGGAAAAAAATGCTGGACTACCGTTTTATAAAGGAAAACCTTCAGGCTGTCAAGGATAACATAAAGAACAGGAACATGGAGGCTGACGCGGACCTGGTCGTAAGACTGTTCGATGCGCGCACCGCACTCACGACAAAACTTCAGGGACTGCAACAGAAACGTAATGTCAACGCCGCCGCAATGAAGCAGAAGCTTGATGCTGAGACCCGAAAGCAGTACATCGAGGAAGGCAAGAAGCTCAAGGACGATATAGCCGCAACAGAGAAGGAGCTGGCAGAGACAGAAGCCAGGCTTGACGAAGCTGGCCGCAAGATACCAAACATGTGCAACCCCGCTGTTCCGGTCGGAAAACTGGACACGGAGAACCTTGAGGTCAAGAAAGTCGGAACTCCCCGCAAGTTCGAGTTCAAGCCAAAAGATCACGTACAGTTAGGCGAATCACTGAACATAATTGACTTTGATCGCGGAACCAAGGTTTCCGGCCAGAAATTCTACTACCTGAAGAATGAGGCAGTCTTCCTGGAGCAGGCTCTAATCATGTACGCGTTGAGCACCCTTCGCAAGCACGGTTTCACACCCTTTATAACGCCTGACGTAGCCAGGCAGGAAATCCTACAGGGCATAGGCTTCAATCCCCGGGGAAACGAAAGCAACGTTTACTGCATAGAGGATGAAGGCACCTGCCTCGTAGCCACAGCGGAAATAACGCTCGGTGGCTACCACTCCGGGGAGATCCTTGACAAGGCTTCACTACCGCTCTACTACTGCGGCCTGTCCCACTGCTTCCGCCGCGAGGCAGGAGCAGCTGGACATTTCAGCAAAGGTTTGTACCGAGTCCACCAGTTCGACAAGGTTGAGATGTTCGTCTACTGTACCCCTGATCAATCCGACGAGATACACGAGAAGCTGCGCCTCATAGAAGAAGAGATTTTCAGCGGGCTGGGCCTTCCCTTCCGTGTCGTTGACACTTGCACGGGCGATTTGGGTGCACCCGCCTATCGCAAATGGGACCTTGAGGCATGGATGCCCGGGCGCTCCGATGACAGCCATCCCGACGGCAACTACGGTGAGGTCACTTCAACGTCAAACTGTACGGATTACCAGGCCCGCCGGCTGAACGTCAAGTTCCGTGATGATGACGGCAAGAACAAGAACGTACACATGCTCAACGGCACCGCGATAGCTGTCGGACGGGCTATGCTCGCTATACTTGAAAACTACCAGAACGCAGACGGTTCCGTTACGATTCCACCCGTCCTAGTTCCGCTCTGCGGATTCGACAAGATAAGTCCAAAGGTCAAGTAGGAGGGAATGATGTCAAGGAACGGCAACTATGCCAGATCCATCTTCGTCATTCTCGTGCTTTTCGGCATCGTGCTGCTTTGCACGGTGCTGAAGACTACGGCATCGTTCGTCCTTCCGCTGACATTCGCCCTCCTGCTGTCATTCGTATTCTATCCCTTCTGCAAGGGGATGAAAAAGCTTCACGTGCCGTGGCTGGTCAGCATCATAATCATACTTGCCATAGCCCTCGTGGTCATTTACTTCATCGTGACCCTGCTGGTCACATCCTTGCAGACCATAATCGAAGCCTATCCGCGCTATGAGGCCCGTTTTACGTCCATATACCGGACGGTCGCGGCAACGCTCAAACTGCCGTTCGACGAGGATCTGTCGCTGTTCTCAAACATAATGAATTCCCTTAACATCAGGGGCTTCCTTCAGAACATCGCTATATCGCTGAGCACGTCGCTGGTTTCTTTCTCCAAGATCTTCCTGATGATCGTCCTCCTTGTGATATTCCTGCTCATGGAATTCAACACAATGAAGATCAAGTTCAACGTTGCCTTCACATCCGCGGAGACACATGAGAAGATACTTAGGATTGTCCGCAACACGATTGCCGAGGTTACACATTACATATCCATAAAATTCCTTGTCTCTCTGGCGACGGGCCTGATCGTTACGCTGGGGACCTCGCTCGTCAAAATGGATTTTCCTGTAATCTGGGGCTTCCTGGCCTTCATACTGAACTTCATACCAAACTTCGGCTCCATCATATCCTTTCTGCTCACAAGCCTTTTTGCCTTGCTCCAGTTCTACCCAAGGATCGGCGTGGTAATTTACGTTTCGGTGATGGTACTTTCGGTCAACATGATCTTGGGCAACTTCGTGGAACCGCGCTGGGAAGGAAGGGACCTGGGGCTGTCACCTTTCATAATCTTGGTATCCCTCTCGCTCTGGGCCTATATATGGGGATTCGTCGGGATGATTCTCGCCGTTCCCATGACGGTTATAATCAAAATTATCTGCGAGAACATTGAGCCCCTGCGTCCTGTCGCCATCATGATAGGCGGAAATCCGGGCAAACTGATGAAAACTTCCGATTCCGAAGAGCAAGATGAATCACAGGATTTTCCTGCAAACGGGAATTCTCCTGAGCATCAGGATAATCGCAAGTGAAGCGCAGAAAGTAACAGCAGAAAGCAACGGAACGGCAAATAAAGGGCTAATGAAGGTGGCCGTAAGCCCTGCCATGTCGCATAGACGCATGACGAATATATGGATCAAGTATATTCCAAATGCACAAGAGCTGAGCTTTGTGATAATCCGGGCTGTCCGTTCGTTAAAATTCCTTTCGGACCAGATTTGCCTTGCAAGAACGAACACCATGACGGATTCAATCATCGTCGTTGGTGACAAATTCTCATATAGCAACTCGCTTATCGTTCCTTCGCGAGATGAGACAACCGCCGTTCCCACGGCAGTGACCGCAAAGGCCACTATTCCTGCCGCATAGAGAAGCTTGCGCTGTCGTTTCGTTAAGCTGAGTTTTGAGAAGTAGTAGCCCGCAAAGAAATAGCCCGTATAATTCACGGTCTCAGTGACATACAGGTTGAGGGCAAGCCTGGGATGAACCATCACAAGAATCTTTTTTAGAAACGGCAGGCAAATGCCGGACAAGGCAAAGACAGCAAGAAGATAGAGGGCCTCCTTCTTGCTGGCATACCGCGTGAAGACCCGGTAAATCGGTGTCATGACATAGAGGCCGATAATCATATAAAGGTACCACAGATGGAACCAAGCAGTTCCGAACGGAATTTCAAGTATCTCAACGATAGCCGCATTCCTGGATATTTCCTTGTGCCGGATATATCGGCTGAACGCTATGTCCGTACAACGGTAAAACAGACCCCAAACTGCTATGGCAAGCAGGATTCTGAGGACATATTTCCCGTAGACCTTTCTTATGCAAACATCCTTATCAGGATTCAGGAGAAACATTCCGCTGAGCATCACGAAAACGGGGACAGCCCATCGCACTGACGTGTTATAGAGATTGCATATATGCCAGTTCAGGCTGCCTATATCTGAAGCCAGCTCTCCCCCATTCGCCACATGTATGACGATGACGGCAAAAACCGAAAGTATTCTAAGCAAATCGGCATAAGCAACCCGTTCGCGGGCGGTTCCCACAGCATTCATATCCGTATTCACATTAAAACCTCCTGAATCTGTCGGCTTTCCCTTAACCTCCGGAGAACTTCTGTCCGCTGAACTTCTCATACAGGAAACGCTCGTCCTCAGCTTTCATGCCGGTAAACCCGCATGAAAAGCACTTCTGCCCGTTCTTTCCTGAAAATATATCGCTCACGCTGACATCAACCCTGATGATGCGCTTGAAAAAGTCAGTCGCAAAAACACCGAATTCCAGCCGGATCCCATAGCCGGACGACAGCTTCAGCGGAGAGGAGTCCCCGTTGCGGCAGCCCAGGATGATGCGGGCCGTGTCTATGTATATTATGTCGTATGGCTTTGCCGTCCCTTCGACGGCCTCCGTTTCCTGTGGCTTGGTGATGTACCGGCAGACCGAAATAAGGTAGGAAACATCCTCGTCTCTCTTTCCAAGGTCATACGAAAAGCGCTCGTAGTACTGCTGTACGGACGACTGCACGTAAGTCTCCACGGATTTCCAGCTGGGCCTGGAAAAAAGATCGAATTCCCTGTTCGGCAGGCAGGGAAGCTCCACGGACTTCTGTCCCTTTACGGCATAGTACAGTACGGCCTTGAAGTCGTCCCTGGAATATGAGCGTATTTCCCCGATTCGTTGGAGCCTCAATGGTACTATGACGGCATAGCCCT
>CAMNGY010000035.1 GCA_946538795.1 uncultured Treponema sp. | reverse complement strand
TTCCTGAATTCCTGTATGATCACACCAACCCTATATTTCACAATGAATTATGATAATACACATTGAAAAATGAATCAATATGCCTTGCCTTTTAACCTCAGCCAAGAGCGAGTGCAAATACCCCATCAAATCTTTGAAATTTTCTCAAAATGTCATGTTACTTGATTCTGAACGTCAGTATACTTGCATAACAAAAAGGAGTTTATGATATGAAAGGAACATTTTTTCTTGTGTATATACTGCAATTATGCGTGAATGTTGCAGGTTTTATTCTTTCAGTAATATCCGGTGATGCTGACAAGAAAATTTTCTTCGGGCTGTTCTTTGCGATACAGGTCTGTATCTTGTGCATACTGCTCCTGCATAAGGTTTCCAGCTGGCAATATGGCATCTGTGTCTTTATAAGTATTGGCTTCACTCTTCTGTCAAGGATGATACAGCTTCCGCAGTTTCAGGCCAGATGCCCCAGCGTACTGCATCCCATCTTCGTGATTGCATCGGCACTGTTTCTGTTAGCAGGCCTGTTCGTTTTTGATAAGAAGAACTGAGGTCTTCTGAAATCTATTACGCAAGGTGATTCAGGACATATCATTCAGAGAGGTAACATTATGAAGAAATATGTATACCATGTGAAATGCGGTCTTCCTTGGTCGGTCCTTACCGCGATACTATACTTCATCATGAGCCGTATAAGCAAGGGGGAATGGGAGTCTTTCGTGGAATATATATTTTGCACATTGCTTTTTGTATTCATCGGCGGTCCGTTCTGGGCACTCTTCATGAAGAAATGTATCCATAAATGAATTTAGAGAGCTGTTCGCACAAAACATCTCTTATAAGGTAATGAATAAGTTTTCATTACGAATATGCATTGAAAAGGAGTTTTTATGAACAAGACAATTAATGAAAGCTGCTCAGCTTTTCAACCCGTGGCACAGGAAGAACTGTGGCTTGTCAGCGGTGGGTATTCCTCATGCCGGGCGTCCGTAAGCTTTGGTCCCGCCGTTGATCCGACAAAACCAACTTGCCCCGGTCCGAATCCACAACCTCATTTCCCTAGGCAGATGTAGGAACTGGATATCGTCTATTAAATATTTTTGAAATCTCCCTCGTTGAGGGAAAAATATAAAGTTTCAACACAAATGTTGAAAATTTGAAGTTTTGGCATAGCATCAAACCTATGCTATGCCAAAACACAGGAGCTTTCCATGAAAAAAAAGATTTGTTCATTCATTGTCCTGTGTTTCATTCTCGCCTCGGCCTTGTTCCCGGCGGGAAGCGCAAACACAAAAAGCGGATATGCGAAGATTCCCTTCACCTTTGATTTCAGCAGCTACATGCCCGGTTTCCTTCTGGAAGACTGTGAGGGAGGGGAACCGCTGAAAATCATCTTTGACAGCGGCTACAATCACGAGGTCTTTTACCGCAGTGCCATAAAGAAAGCCGGAAAAGAGGCGGAAGACATGCTCGTGGGGATGATTGCCCAGCAGTATATGACATTATCCCCGGGAATCAGCCAAAAGAAGCTGGCCGGAAAAATACAGGAATTTCTGGAACAGGGCGACCCCGATATAACCGTCGGTCTTACCTGCACGGATTCGTTCGTAAGGAAAAACCTGTACATCGATTCACATCCTTTCCTTTTCGATCCCGCGCCCGCAGCCCGGCAGAAGGAGGACGGAATCGTAGGCCTGAAATTCTTTGGCGCGTGTGACCGGCTGACCATAGACTATGTGAACAATGTCATAGTCATCAACGGGAAGCCCCTTTCCGGCGTGGAAGGCCCCCTCGTAAAAGTTCCAATGCTGGAACTGTACAAAACAGAGATCGAAGTCGATGGCATCAGACAGGATGCGATTATAGACACGGGCGCGCAGGTCTTTGTCCTCTGCGATGAGTCAGCCATGACAATGACGGATGAGGAGAAACTGGACTTCATCATGAACGGAAAGATACAAACGAACTCCCCTGCCTGTAAGGAGGTGACAGTTTCATTCGGAAGCATCAGCAGGAAGCTTGAGGCGTGCAGGTCAAGCGACAGGAATGCAAAGGCAAACGAGAACGGCAGAAGGGGCGGCTACGTGTATAACCTGCTCGGCTACTCCTTCTTTGAGGGACACCGCATCCAGTTCGACTTCAAGCACGGCAAGTTCATCATGGAATAGGGAGCAAGGCAGGCACAAATATGTAACATCCTGTTAGCTCCAGTGTTTAGCTTGCATAACAAGAAGGAGAAGCTCATGAACAAAGTTGTCAAAGAAACGCTTGTCTGGTTCTTTTTTGGGAAATCCAAGAACAAGTTCCTAAGGCTGCTGACCGGGATCATGGATCTGTTCGTCGTGTATTTTGTCTTGGTCTGGTTCATCCCGGGCATATTCTTCCGCAACTCGTATACAACGGGCAACATAACCTTCAAATGCGCCGGATATGAGAAATACGACGGAGGGGCAGGCGAGGCGGAATTCCATAAGGCATGCGATGAGGCTATGGAAGCCATTTCTCACAGCGAATTGTATAATGCGGACATAAAGATAAGCGTCCTCTTCTGCCCGAATCATGCCGCCTACAAATTCCTTGCGGTGAATCCTTTTGAATCTTCCATCGGATTCAAGCGGGTTCTGACCCCGTTCAACGTCATAGTCGTCAACAAGACGAGCTTCAAGGAGATGACGGCACACGGCGGGGCAAAGGCGAACAACGAAAGACAGCTCACCTCTTTGCTGTCGCACGAGACGGCGCACGTGTTCGCCCGTAAGAGCGGGCTTGTCAATTTTCGTACCCCCTCGTGGAAAGAAGAGGGTATCTGCGAGTACATGGCAGCAGGCAGCTCCTATCCCGTGCAGGAGGGCTGGCGGCACTTCCTCGCGGGAGAGACGGTGAAAAGCCATTCATACGACTACTTCCTGTACCGCGTGGCGGTGACCTACCTGCACGACGTGGAGGGCCTGTCATTCTCCGCCATCGTCGCCGACAAGCGCAAGCAGCAGGAAGTGCTTGACAGCGCACGGAGGCATGTGCAGGAAAGCAGGAAAGTTTTGTTTTGATGCAATCTTTTTGTTGTATTTCGTGTCTGGCTTATAAAACGATTGGAAACTGGGAAGGAGAGAACTCCATGAATAAAAAGACTCTGACGGCGATGAACATCCTGTTCGTCCTCAGCTTTGTTGCGGGTGCGGTCTGCGTCGCATACCGCCGGAACTGGCTTCTCTTCGGGAACGTGGTGTTCGGCCTTGTCCTGATTGAATCCCTGTACCTTTTCGTGTGGAGAAAAACGGAGCTGTCAGCGGGCCGGACCCGTGCAGTCATCATCTGCTATGCGGTGATGCTCTTGGCCATGCTCCTGATTGCGGGAAGCAAATCTTTATAACAGAGCAAACGCAGGCCCGCCCCTATAGAAATTCCTTTCAAATTAGTGTATGCTTCCTGACTATAAAAGCCAACAGAGAATGCGGGCAAGCGATGCCTTTCCCCGGATTCAAGGAGCAGCGATGGGCCTGAAAAGCAAGGGGGAAAGCCCCTCCCCTTCCCCGGACTGGGATCTTGCAGGGGTCGAAGAGCTGAATTTCAGGGTGTTCAGGACGCTCGCCATGGCATCAGTTCTGGCGGGAATCGTGCTGTGCGCGGGGACGCTGGTTCCCGGAACCTATCTGTCAACGCCCGACTTCCGGATTCTGTTCCTGGCCTCCACCGTCGTCTTCACAATCTACTTACTGATAAGCAGGCTGAGCGCAGCTTTCGTCCTCCGGCACTCAATCCTCTTCCTGTACATGATTATCCTTACCTGCCAGGTTTTCTTCCTCGTGCTGGACAGGATCGTATCATCCCACCGGGGCAGCGAGGTCCCCTACACCATCATCCTGGGCTTCCTGATGGCGCAGCCCATAATCATCACCGACAAGACCAGCCGCCTGACAGCCTGGACGACGGCATCCGTCCTGGAATGCATAATCCTGTCCATCCTGCTCAAACCGCCGATGATCGCGATGAACGACGTAATCAACTGTGCCGTACTGGGCATAATCGGGATCAAAATCGGCAGGGTATCCAAGTCCTACTTCATGAGCTACACGGAGATGAAAGTCAAGGAGAAGGACGTGGAGATAATGGCGGCGGAGGCGGCGAGCAAGGCCAAGTCCGAATTCCTCGCCCTGATAAGCCATGAGGTCCGCACGCCGCTGAACGCGGTCACCAACATGAACGAGATGATACTGCGCGAGTCCACCGACCAGACCGCGCTCGGTTACGCAAAAAGCATCAAGCACGCGTGCAGGACCCTCTCCGCCCTGATAAACGACATACTGGACTTCTCCAAGCTCAACTCCGGGGAATTCACCCTCCTCCCCATAGAATACAAGCTGGACGGGATGCTGGACGACGTGCTGAACATGATTATGCCCCGCGCCCGCGAGAAGGGGCTTGATTTCACTGTCAACGTGCAGGAGGATATCCCGAACAACCTGATTGGGGACGACATAAGGATAAAGCAGTGCCTCGCGAACCTCCTGTCCAATGCGGTCAAGTACACGGACTCAGGCGGGGTAACCCTCTCCGTAAGCTGGCAGCAGGCCGAAGCCGACGATGACCAGAGCATATTCATCAGCTTCTCAGTCTCGGATACGGGCATAGGGATAAAGAGCGAGGACTTCAGCAAGATAGCCTATCCCTTCGAGCGGCTGGACGAGCTGAAGAACAGGAGCATTGAGGGGACAGGTCTGGGGCTTGCCATAGTCCGCGGCATACTGAAGAAGATGGGCAGCTTTCTCAAGGTGAAGAGCGAGTACGGGAAAGGCTCTGAGTTTTCATTTACAATATGGCAGCCCGTGACCGTCGCCATTCCCATAGGCAAATATACACCAAGGACAAGCAGCAACGACGGGGCCAGGGCAAGCCGTTACGGCACTTTCACAGCCCCCGATGCAAGGATCCTAATCATCGATGACATGCAGGCAAACCTGGACGTTATGTGCTCGCTGCTCAAATGCACCAAGATCCGGGTGGACACCGCGACCAGCGGAAAGGATGCTGTCGATATGGTCGCCAGGACCCACTATGATGTCATATTCATAGACCACAGGATGCCGGGGATGGACGGCATAGAGACGCTCCACGAGATATGGCTGCTGGGAGCACCAAGGGAGAACGGCAGCATTCCCGGGATGGACGGGGTCAAGTTCATCGCCCTTACGGCAAACGCGGCGAAGGACTCGCGGCAGAACTACATCCGGGAAGGCTTCAACGACTACCTCGCCAAGCCCGTGGATCCGCAGGAGCTGGAGGAAATGCTCGTGAGGCATCTTCCGAAAAAGCTCGTCACGCTGTCCGCCGGAAAGACGGGCGGGGAGCACCCAGACAGAAGCAAGGCGGATGACGCTTTCCTGCAGGAGTACGCAAAGCTGGAAGAATCCGACACAGGAACCGCGATGAGGTATTGCGGGAGCGTGGAATCCCTAAGGAAAACGGCCGAATCTTTCTGTGCGGAGGCCGGGGCCAATGCGGAAAAGCTCATGCGGGTTTTGACGGAGAGGGACCTCAAGCTCTGCGGCATTACCGCCCACACTCTCAAGACCGCTCTCCGGCTCCTTGGCTTCACGAGTCTTTCCCTAACGGCGGCCCAGCTGGAGGAATATGCGGATTCGGAGTATGAGGAAGGCCTCAGGATACTCGTGCCCGATTTTGCCGGGGAAATCATCCGGTACGGCGAACGCCTGGGCGGCATCCTTGGTACAAAGGCCGCGGCCAAGCGGACTCCGATGGATGACGGACAAAGGCATCAGGCTATCAGGGCGCTCGCTGAATGCGCGGAATCCGGTGACCTGAGGACAGCCGGGCACATACTGGACATGCTCGCGGAATACGAAATTCCTGAGGATTTTTCCGAGACGTTCAGGCAGGCGGGGCAGGCAGTGCGGAACAAGGACAGGGAATTTTTCCGGGAGCTTACGGCGGACTTGGAAAGAACAGAGAACAAAAAAAAGGAGTTTGCTTTATGAGGACAAAGCTGGCGTTTTTATGCGACGATTCGAATCAGTTTCTCGTCAGGAGCATGGTGGCAGAGCTACGGGAGGCAGGGTATGAGGTTGACGTATACCCTATGGGCATAAATGCCTACGGCTTCATAAAATCAAAGCACAAGATTTTCATCGTCTACATGGACGGCTTCTCGCTTGAAAGCGAGAAGTTCCTTGGCTCAATCGACGTCGCCATGGCAGACAAAAAGAAAGAGAGGAGGCTCTACCTGATAGGTACGGACGAGGACCTGAAGCAGGCGAACTTGAACATAGACCATACGTTAATAACCCATTCCTTCAGGCGGCCAGTGGACATGGAGAGCGTACTGAAGGAGCTGAGCATCATCAACCCCTCATACACATACGACAACAGCCTTAAAATCTCCGAGGACACATTGCAGGAACAGGGCCGCAAGACCATACTCATCGTCGATGACGACGACATATACCTGAGGAACATAGAGGGATGGTTCACCGACGAATACAAGGTCTACACGGCGGCATCCGTCACAAGCGCGCTCTCCCTGCTCAAGAAAGTAAGCATAGACCTGATACTGCTGGACTATGAGATGCCGCTCCTGTCCGGTCTGGACTTCCTGCGCATCCTCAGGAGCGAGCCTGCCACCGAGAAAATTCCGATAATCTTCCTGACCGCAAAGGATGACAAGGAGATAATCCTTGAGATTCTAAAGGAGGAGCCGACAGGCTACCTGTTAAAGACGACGGCGCCCATCCTGCTCAAGCACAACATCAAGAACTTCTTTGACGGAAAGGAGCTTTGGTGGAAGGCAAACTGAGGGAGCCATACCTGCATGTCAGCCTACGGCTGCGCAAGCACAGGGACGGCTGTCAGCCTACGGCTGCCAGCCGCGGTCCACGTTGAGCAGGACGCCGTTCATCGAAGGGTTGGACAGCAGCGAGATGGCGGCCTCGGCCACGTCGCGGGGACTTACGACGAAACCTTCCGAACCTGACGGGGCGTTGGCCGCCGGTGCGCTGGAAACAGACCCCGGCAGGACGGAGTTGCAGCGTATTCCCTTGGCCGCATAGTTCTTGGCTACCGAGCGCACGATGACCGAAAGGCCGGTCTTGGCTCCGTGATATGCGGTGGTAAGCGAGCGGGGCAAAATGCTTTCGCTCCGGGTCCCGCCGAACAGCAGGATGGAGCCGCCCCCCCGGCTTATCATTCCCGGCAGGGCCAGGCTCACCGCAAGCCCCGGCAGGGCATAGTCGAACATGGCAAGCCTGGCCCAGTCCGCAGCCCCCGTGTCCTCAAGTTTCTTTCTTATAAAAGGCCCGTAGGCAACCACCAGTATGTCCGCCTCCCTGACGGCCCTGTTCAGATTGCCTTTTTCCAGGGCGAAAATGCCGTCCTTCTCAAAGTCGCATCGCACGAACCCCGGCTCGTCAGCCTGCCCGCTCCCGTCTTTTCCGGGCAAACTCCGTCCGGTTATGATTATCCTAGCGCCGGCCTTGAGCAAAAGGGAGGCACATTCCCTGCCCAGACCGCTCGTACCTCCGATAACAAGCGCTTTCTTTCCTTCCAAAAGACTCCGTTCCATAACGCCTCCAGTTTTGCAGAATACGCGGATTTTTGCAAGTGCAAGGGCCAGAAGGGCCTGCCCGGGCGCAAAACTCATGGCCAGGTCCGGGCACGAGGCTTCGGACGGGACGTGTGCGGGCCGGGAGTTTTTTAGGTTTCTACGGACAAAAATCTTTCCTTTTGAAAGCTTTCAGTATATAATGATAAAAGGAGGTCATCATGGCTTGTTTTACAGTTCCTGTCGCAGAGGCGATACTCACTACGGCAGCAGAAAAAATCATCAGATCACGGGAAAAGTCAGCTGTTTCCGGCAGAGCCACTGGCAATGCCACTGGCAGTGCGGCCCATTTGGACGGATCCGACGGCAAAATCAGTTTTTCCGTGAAACTCGGCTGGCTTAACAAAATGCTCTGGGGAGGATCCGCCCTCCTTGCATTCGAGCATGTCTGGCACGGCGAGGTCGTCCCGTTCTTCCCCTTCCTCACAGCGGTAAAAGACGGAGAAGTTTCCGGAATGCTGCGCGAGATGGCCACGGCCGGAGCAGGCATGGCCGTGCTGGTGACGGCGGTATGGGGCATCATGGTAGCCGTTTCATCCGCGCTTGAAAAAGCGGGAAGGTCAGAATCCGGAAGGGCAGGCTCGCCCCTCCTTGCAGGAGGTCTCGCATGACGCTCCTTGTAACGGTGTTTGCCGCCATAATCTGCACGGCAGCCTGGTACAGGAGCGCGGAAGCACGCCAGCTGAGGGCCGGGACCCTCAGCCTCATGTACTGGGGGGCTTCCCTCATGTGGCTCGTTGACGCAATCTCCGAGTACGCGGAGCTTGGGGCAGAAGCCTTTATCCCCGCCCCGCTGGACATGCTCAACGACCTGTACCTGGGTCTTTCCGTAGTCGCTCTGGGACTGGTCATCTGGCTGGCAATCCTCCTCGTGCGCGACCCCAAGGGCGTAGTGAGGGCTGTCCTGACAAGGAAAGCCGCCTGAGCGTCCTTTCAAAGAAAAAAAAACTTGGAACTTACAGATTTCTTTGCGAAATACCATCGGGTGGCAATAGCCTTTTCCGGCGGGGTCGATTCTTCGGAAGACAACATGCTGACAATCACCAATGACGGCAGGAAGCTGGCGCTTGACCAGAGGCTTATTAATCCTCTGCTGCCGGATGACCCGGGGAGCAAGGTAAACGCCTGCGCGGCAAAGTGCCATAAGATCT
>CAMNGY010000034.1 GCA_946538795.1 uncultured Treponema sp. | reverse complement strand
GGGAGACGAGGAATAGCGGGGGCAAGGAAGCCCCCGCCCGTATGCAGACGAAGCTGCCCTAATTGAAGGTAGGGATTGTCTGCTGGACTATGTTGCCCGTCGCATCCATAAAGACGAATGTCTGCGTCTGGTACATCCATTTTAATGTCAGGACATCCCCTGCCTTTATGTCCGCGAGTTTGGTCAGGCGCAGTTCGGTGCTCCGGTAGCGGACAATCGGTTCGTTCAGCCTGTCATCGTAGTCGACGACGACGGGGCAGCTGATCGTGAAGACTATCGGCCTCCCGTTCAGCTTTATATAGATGGGGTTCACATAGGTCTCCTTCTTGCCGCTGAACAAGCCTGAGCTTGAGAACCCGGCTCCCGTCGATTCCCCGTTGACATGCGTCACAAAAACCGTGCCGACGTTCGGATCCCTCGTGAGGTTCAGGGCGATGGTATCCTCGTCCTCCAAACCATACTGCTTGACTTCCCGCGTAGACATACACCCGGTAAAAATGCATGCCAATGACAAGAGAAGCACCGCAAGCCACATTTTCCGTTTCATAACTAATCCTCCAGAGATTGTTTTTCTTGTTCTGCATAAGACTAATACGAACGCGGATAAATTTGGTCACCTTTTTTGCGACTTTTTCATAAGGGACAGCTTTCCGAAGGGATAAGGACGCGCAAAAGGCCCCCTGCCTGCAGGAGCAGGGGAAAATCCGTCACTTCAGCGTTATGCTCACATAGTCCGCCGGGATGCAGAACTTGTTCATGACGTTTGCGATTCTGCCCATCATGGACGGGGTATTAAAATTGACATGGATGAACAACGTGTCCCGGCTCAGGTTCATGACCTTATCCCACGGCAATCCGTCAAAGCTGTTGTATTTGCCCCTCAAAGTCTCATCTGACTCAATCATCTTCTCAAGGCTTGCCCAGGTGAGGATTGAGTCCTCCCTGCCAAGCAGTTCGGTCTGGTTTTCAATGATTGTCTGGAAGTCATATAATCCGCTGTCTTTCATGAAAGTCATGAACTCCAGGTATACATTCTTCCATTTTGAGACCTTGCTTTCCTTGTCGCCAATCCTCAGCTTCGTCGGCTTGTTTCCTCCCGCCATATCACCGGCTTCATTGTCCAGGGGCGAGAAAACCGTCACGTCCGGGATTTTAGTGTTCCAGTTGGAAGTCTGCCTGTACTGCTCTGGCAGAGGAAATGTCTCCAGGAACCATTGTATCATCTTTTTCTGATGATTTATGATTTCGTTCTCTTTCCAGCCCTCGCATTCAATCACGTCAAGCCTGTAGAAAAGGGAAGATGTGGAAAGTTTTTTCTTCTTGAAATCAAAGGATTCGTTTCCAATCTCGCTGTTGAATTCCGTCAGAATCAAGTTGCCGATGTTATGGAGATATTTCTCGTGTATTTTCTCGAAGTCCTCTCCCAATGATTTCTCCCACGCCGGGGTCAGTCTCTGGGGCATGATATGTTCTATCGTGATTTTTGGATTCCTGAAATCAACGGAGACCTTCGCATTGTGCTCCTCAATTTTTCCGAGGATGAATTTCTCGTATTTCTTGAAGTCCTCATAGAAGTTCGCTTCCTCAAGCTCATTGCTTATTTCCTCATCGTTCGGAAAGCGCATCTTGTAATACAGGTTCGATAGCAAACGGGGCATATCCGTCTTTGACTGGACCAAGCCGGGGATCTTCTCGCACAAAAGCACGATGCTCTTGTTCTCGCCCTGTGTCAGGTAGGTCCGGATTGTACTCAAAGCAGAGATAAGGGCATCATCCGTAAACGGAATCTTCGTGCCGGAATCCTGATATCGGTAATAGAACAGAAGCCCCATCACGAAAGGCTTGAATGCCTCCGTCTTGATATCATGAAAAATGTTGCGAAGGAGCTCCTTTATCTCCTTGTCCTTCGATTCGTTCGGGGAAATCTTGTCATGAAGATCTTCCTGTATGATCCATTTGTATGGGATGACATACTGGACAATGTCGTCAATGAACACCTCGTGGCCGGAATAAACCTGCTTGTCCTCTACAAAATCCTTGAACGCCGTGTAAATCTCCTTGGTGTTGTTGTCGCTGACGGCCTTTACGGAAGATGATGTCTTGTACTGGAGGAAGTCCCTGAAGAAATCGGAAGTGCTGTCTTTCAGCTGCTTTTCTATCATCGGATACCAGGTCTGTTCATAGGCTATGGTCTGGTCCTTGCTGTTCATGTTCAGCAGGACATAATTCCGTATCAGGTCAGAAAGGGTCAGAGGCTTTCCCAAGGAGTTCAGTGTCTCAAATATAATCTGAGGATCCTCCCCCTTGAATTTCCGCTCATCCAAGAAGATGACGGCGACATTCATCCTTGTGATGGCCTTCATGTAGTCCCTTGGGGTAATCTCCGGGTTTGAGGCCCTTTTGTCCTCGATAAGAGTCCTGAACGTGTCGTAAGCGTTCGTTATGATTCCCGCAGGTGCCTCCAGGCCTTTTATCAGTGCCCTGTAGGCATCCCAGTCTTTCGTAACTTGCTTAAGTTTTATCTTGTCCGGAAAAGCGGAAGAGCTGTTGGTCAAGTAATTGTTGTTTATGGCTTTCTTCTCTTCCTGCGAGTCCGTGCTGTCACGCAGGGCAATCAGGAAGAGGAGGCTTGTCGTGAGCCTCTGCTGACCGTCCACAATTATGTATTTGGAATCGAACCCGTCATTCTCTTCTTTTATCACGACTGTCCCGAAAAAATGCTCCAGCTTGTCATTCTGAGCAGGATCAAGCTCTGATCTTACGATTCTGACGACATCGCTGAAATACCTTTCTATCTCGTTCCGGCCCCAGGCATAGGCCCTCTGGAACGGCGGGATAAAGAAAGACGTGTTAGTCCTCAAAACCTTGTCGATTGAATACGGCTCTGCTTTCATTATGTTCTCCTCGAACAGTTTATTTGTCCTTATGATATTCTATCACAGGGATATCCTTATGTTAAGGGCAATTAAACCCTACAGACAGTCATAGCATAAGCAATCGCAGGAACGCCTTCATTCTTGCAGGTATATCTCGAATTTGTCGCGGGATATTTTGAAGAAGTCCAAGACCTCACCTATCAGATAGGTAAAACGTTCCGTAGACAAGTTTGTTTCGACATAGAAATTATTCATTATTTTTTGTGGACTTCTCAATTCTGTATTATTGGCTGAAAAATACTTTTTCCCGGCACTGGAGACAAAGCGAGAATTGTCCGCAAGGCTCCGTGTCTCTTCCGGAGCTTTTTTTGATAAGTAAGAGATAAGCGTCGTGAATAAATCTATCCAAGAACTGATGTTTTCAAATGGAAGTCCTGCAAGTATGAACCCAATAGGAATCAAATGTTTGAAATCTTCGCCCAGCGAATGCTTTTCATGCTCCCTGAGCCTTTTCAAAGCTGCTTCAACTGCATGGCTCTTGACAGGAGCAACTATTTTCGGCGTTTCACCAGAGAAATCTGTTCCTGTTATTCTCTTTGTCGCTTCCTGAAACTCGTTAAAATTTTTGTAAGCAGTCTTGAAACAGTCATCCAAGAATTTGTCGGTACCAGAGCTGTACAACAACGCATACCAATTGATATATGCGAGCTTTCGGTTCACAACCTTAAAGAACTGGCGGTATAAATCATTTACCTCGGCTGTAATATTGAAAGCCTCTATATTCTTATAAAAATTGGTAAAGACACATTGAATATATCTGTCCTGTCCTCTATTGAAAGTTTTGTCATACCAAATATCTATCTCATCCTGTTTCATTCTCAGATAGAGCTCTGTATCATTAATCATATATGCCGTAAACCAAAGTTTCTTGAGGTAAGCGCGATTTGTATCATAATACCGTTCATAATTTATCTTGCGTTCTTCACCCTTCTCCGTATATCCCCAGCGAAGCCTGATAAGTTCAGGAACAAGCATGATGTTCATATAAGCCCACATTCCGGTATCTGCCGCAATAGACGGGGTTATATCCAGCCATTCTCGAAGTTTCAGGCCAAGCTTCCTGTCAAATGCCGTGCGAGCCTGTGCAGACGCTGCTGGTCGCAAGTCCTCCGAGGATATAAAGTCTATAATATTCGAGCGCAGAGTTTCAAGCTCTTTCAGCTCAACGCGGTTTCCCATCGGGAGCCAATGCAAATCAGCATCGGTGACTACATAATCATATTTTCCCTTTGAGACCAGCTGATTTTCAACGAAGCTAATCTTCTCATTGTATTCGAATGATTCCAGTCTTGGGTAAATTTTTGCCATATTAATCTCCAAATGTTAATAAGAAATCCTGTAATGCGCAAAGAAAGTTGTTGCGAACCTTGCTGTCATCGCTCTGCGCTTTCTTCCTCAACTCATCAATCGATTCATTGCTGAAATAGTTTTTCTGAATATAACCGAGCAAACGTGCATAGACGTACCTGACAGAATGATTGTTCGGCTCGTCTGCCGCTGGCATCTCAAAACTCTCATCATTCAAGGCATTCAGAATCAGTTGTTTGTAAACATCGTAGACGATCATATTCAAGAGAAAATCCTTCCCCTCGTTCGCCTTTACGTCATTTATCTTGCTGAACTGCGGATGTTTGTTGTTGAAATACAGACGGTACGCCGTAGCGAAATCAACGTCAAGCTCAGTATGATTCCTTTGCAGGAAATAGAGGGCATGGGCTGGAAATCCGTTCTTCTCGAAGTCTATGTCAGCAACGGGGAAATACGATTCCTCTCCCTCAAGGATTACGGTCTTTGTCTCTTCGTACAGGATAGCTCCTAACTCCTTTGCAAGAAGCCGTGTATCCGGAGATTCAGGGATTTTAACATCGAGTATCTCATCAATCGAGAGCAGCAGAGTTATTTCTATGACTCCGGCGATTTTATCTCCCGGTATTTCACCGTCTAAAATTATCCTGGATGAAGACTCATCGAAAAGCATCTTTTTGACAAGACCGTGAATGCTTGTGCCTTCCCTGTCATTTCTGGAATGATACAAGAGATAAAAAGATGCCTTCCTGTCTTTGCGTATATATTTTATCACTTCCTGAGTATTGTTGATGAACAACTCGCAGGAGACTTGAACATTAGCGTTTTTTTGCCAACCGGGGAGCTTTTTGGACGCATCTCGTTTTTCTATTGTCACTGTATAGTCATTCAATGACCAATAGGACTCTATCAGATGATTCGGAACCTGCTTGTAAGTGAAAATCTTGTCCGTCATTTTACTTCCATCCTTTTTACCTGAATGTCAAAGGCACATTCGATGTTGCTTTTCAAAAGCAACTTATATTCTCCTGATTGCTGAATTTTGAATAAATTCATGCAACTTTCATTTGGAATCGGCAGTTGAATGCTTACAGTCTTGTCCTTAAAGGTGAATGACAGGTGCCTGATTTTTATCTCATCTTCCATGGCTATCTCGGATTCATTCGGATCGGAAGACCTGATGACCGGAGTCAAATCGACCATAAGTGGGACATTGTTTTCTATCTTTGCCTCGAAGGGAACTTCTAAAAATGTTTTCTCATCCTCTACAAAAAGCTCGACGGGAGCATTCTTGCGGGTAAAGCGGCTCTTTTTCTCTGAAATCTTGCCGGCTGCTCCTTCACGGGCAGCTTCCGAAGCCCCTCCTATGAAGCCGAATCCAAGTTTTGCACCGAACTTCTGCGCGACCAAGCCCGATATTGAGGCTGAATTTCCTATGCTCGTCTTTATGTCGAGACACCTCTTGACGCTTTCGGGAAGAATTGTTTTCAGTTTTCCCAAATAATTATGGGGAAGGGTATCATTGTGTGTCCACCGGTTATGGGTCTGGTTTTCTATGTCACGGAAATAGTGCTCGACCTCCTCATTGTCATCTTCGTTCTGCCTGTGACCGTTCCTGTTCGTATGAAACAGCCCGAAACAGGTCATGTGAGTGTTGCTTGTATCGACATCGACTTCCTCATAGTTCACGATGAACTCAACATCCCTCATCAGCGCGACCTGAGGTTTTGAAAAGTCAGTTTTGATAAACTTGTCATACATGAAATCACGCACCCCGCTTTTTTTTAGGAAAATGGCTCCAAGCTCAACATAAGGCCGCTCAAAGTTTACGGGCACGGCTTCATCCCTTGAACCGGCTTTATGGGAGTAATAATCAACGCAGCTTCTAAAAGCCCGTGTGAACGCTGAGTATGGATATATATCTGTCGGATCCGGTATGTTTTCAGTAATATCGGTACCATCTAAGGAGAGGGAGAATTCAATCCTTTTCTGGAGATTCTGAGTGATGATTTTAGGCCAGAACCAGTGACAGATAAGAACAGGAATCTCCTCCGCGAAAGTCGGGGCAAACGAGGGCAAATCCTTCTTTACAGGAGGCTTCATAATCAGAATGTCGGTGCCTGTCTCACCATCGTCGAATGGAGTCATCCCGAATTTTCTGGCAAGAAGATCCGCATCCTGCCCGTTTATAGGCTTGGCATACGTCGTTCCATCAGCATATTTTCCTTCGGCACCCCACCAGCAGCGGCTTTCCTTTTCCCTCAGGCGGTCGTCTATCCGGCAGATTATGAACCGTGTCTGATATTCTCCTGTCACTTCAGAACATATACGGCTGTAAACGACTATCGTCCTGAAATCAGAGTATTTATACAGGGCTGCTTTTCCAAAGCCGTATGAACCGCCAGAATCCTTGTCCTTTATGTCGTCATTCCCCGTCATATAAATGAAATGGTGGAATTTCTCCTCGACACCACTTTCTTTTTCCTGAAAACCGTTGAAGCCGGTAAGCCCCGTCGTGTTCCTGTCTGAGATTTCCAGATTGTAATCACCAGAATGAATTTTCCGCGCTATATCCCCGCCGATTTTTCCGGCATTGCTGAACAATTCACGTATGAATTCCACATTGTCCTTGGAAAACTTATAGCAGTTAAGATATACTCTGAGAGGGCTGTTGTTTTTCAGATGTGCATCATACGAATTTTGGACGGCCTCCCTGAGCAACACCTCAGTTTGAGAAAGCCCGGTACTCGCGATGGTTCGGGTAACAGCCTTTGTTGTTGTGCCTCCTGCGCGGGGTTTGTAAACGCTCTCAAAAAGTTTTGCATCCATAGTTACTCCTCTTCTCCAATGTTCTCATCCACATCAAGAGGTATGGACATATACTGGAACAAATCCTTGTCCTCGATTTGGGGGAACACAAAAATCACGCCTATAAGATTCTGTTCAGCTTCCAGATTTGTCTGCATATTGCCAGAAAATTTAGGAACGCTGTCCTTGTTTATCGGATAGATAATCAACAGACCGGGAACATCCGTCCCCATACTATCATAATACTCTTTCCTGCGGCGTATTTGATTTGATGTTCCAGAATTCTGATGGTCTCTCCAAGTTTCCGTATCTATATCAATCATCAAATCACGGACTGACTTCAAATCCTTGAAGTGAGCGATGCTTGAATCCGGGCCATCGTTAATCCGCGCACGGTTTACGGGATAACATTTTATCCTGTCGTCAAGATGAAACTCTGCGTTTCCTTCTTTAAGAGTCTTTACGGCAACATTCCAATTAGTCAGATGACTTTTTTCAATGGCCTTGTTTACGTAGTTCCGCAAGATTTCACGCCTGCATGTGGGGTTACGCTCCGAGAAATCGTAGGAATTTATGAAATCTAATATCCTGCTCACATCGCAGTTCCTGTAAAGCCAGGCATTGTTATGGTCTACCGGAGACGGCAAACCGGAGAGGAGCCTGCATGTTGCATCTATGTTCCGGTTTATCAAATTGATATCTTTTCGCTCAAGGTTATAAGAGACAGCGTATGTCCCTGCAAAATTTATCATGTTTGCCTGTGCAGCTTGCATGGCAAGCGCACGGGTTATGCGCATCTGGGGATGGGTCTTTATGCGCATCGCAAAGTCTTTCGGGGTTATGTCAAAACTATAGTTGGCGATTTCATCCCGTATCTCGTTTTCTACGGTACACAAGAACCTGAAATTATCCAGTAAATCCTCCGTAGTCCAAATGCGGGACAAATCCTCGTATTTCGCCCTGTAACCGAACCAACGTCCCATCTGGAGCAGGGTGTCATACGTGTTGCTTGAACGAACGAAATAGCTGACGAGCAGACCTTCCAGAGTGAGACCACGTGAAAGGGTGTTGCCACCGATGACAATTTTCGTAAGAGGAGTGTTTTCTTCATACGACAGTCGTTGCTCTACAGGCTTGCTACTGTTATCAACGACGATTTCCATATCCTGTTCAGAAATGACGTTCAAAATCTCGTTATATAGCCCTTCAAATTCTGGAAGCAGGTAATCTGCCTCATTTGAATCAGGGAAAAGCCTTTTTATCCTGTCAGCAGGATTCCTTTTCTTCTCCGTATTCCATATTTCCCGAAACTCTGCGAGGATCTGCCTGTCTTTGTTCCGAAGCTTCTGCCTCAATTCCTCTATATACGGAGATACCAAAGATTCTATGCTCGCATGAACGGAGACCTTCATATCCACATGAATAAGCATAGTTGAAAAATCATTTAATCCGCGTATATGCTTGCAAGCCGTAGCTATGATGAAATAGTTTATGGCGTCTTGAAGCGACGGAGGCATCCTCGTCTCCGTTCCATTTTTCAATTCATTGAATTCATCTGGCTCCACGATATTTACGGAATCCAATATCTCGGATTCGCTGTCTTCATCGCTTCCGAATATCTTTTCCGCTCCATAATAGTTCTCGTTCTTATCAAGGGCATAAATAAAATCCTCCGGATACAGGCTCTCTTGTCCTGGATGCTCATTCAGTACGTTCGCGAATGGTGTTGCCGTATAGCCGACATAGGAAACTCTCGGGAAAAGGTGCAATAAGTCAACAATCAGACCGTTTATAGTG
>CAMNGY010000033.1 GCA_946538795.1 uncultured Treponema sp. | reverse complement strand
GGCTATAATAGGGCGATGCAGAACATTTTCCTTGACACCAGAAAGAATGACCAGTCGGCCCGCGAGCTGTACGGCCTGACGGAAGACATCATGATGGAAAACGCGGCTTCGGCGGTGAGCGCGGCGGTCCTCCGTCGTCTTTCTCAGGACAAGAGCCCTTGCCTGGCCCGGCCCGCGGTCCTGGTCCTGGCCGGAAGCGGCAACAACGGTGCGGACGGCTATGCCGTTGCCCGGCAGCTCATGTCCAATCCCATAGCGGTGGCCGCCTGCTCTGTCGGCGAGGCAAACAGCGCGATGTGCAAGGAGCAGCTGTCCCGCGCGAAAAAAATCGGCGTGCGCATAATCGCCCCGGAAGAGCTGGACGCATATCTGGAGGAAAGCTCTATAGACCTCAAGGTGATAGTTGACTGCATATACGGATCAGGCTTCCGGGGGACCCTGCCCGCCGTGGCCCGCGCGGTCATCCTGTCCGTCAATGACAATGCCGACGCTTACAAGATTGCCTGCGACGTGCCCACGGGGCTGGACCAGTGGGGGCGCTGTGGCACGGTATTCCACGCGGACGAAACCGTGACGATGGGCGCGCTCAAGCTTGCCCTCTTCTCGGACAAGGCAAAGGACGAATGCGGCACTATCTCCGTCTGCAACCTGGGGATAAGCCGGGACAACTTTGAGCGGGCCGGAACCTGCACGCCTGCCCGTTCCGGCAATCCTGCCGGCAATGCCGCGCCCGGCCCGACCGCAGGATCCGTCCCTGGCGTACAACCTGTCCCGGCGCAAGAGGCCGCATCCTATGCCGGCATTTCGGCCCCTGCGGGAGATCCCGTCCCTGATGCCTGCCTTCTTGAGGAAAGCGACATGGAGCTTCCCTACCGCAGGAAGCAGAACGTCCACAAGGGAAAATTCGGCCACGTCGCGGTCTGCTCCGGACAGAAGGCGGGGGCGTCCGTCCTGGCCGCAAAAGCGGCCTTGTCATTCGGGGCCGGGCTGGTCACGCTGGTGTCCCAGGAGGAATCCTTTCCTTCTTTCCCTGTTCCCTATTCCCTCATGACTTCCCGCTCCGTACCGGAGGGCACGACGGCCATCGCGCTTGGCATGGGGCTCGGGCGGAGGAGTCAGGACAGCCAGGCCTACACCAGCTACCTTCTGCAGAACCCCAACGTCGCCGCCGTGCTGGATGCGGACGTGTTCTACAACGAGGACTTCCTGCGACTGCTGGCCCACCGGCCGGAAGGTCTGGTCCTGACCCCCCACCCCAAGGAATTCCTTTCCCTTCTCTCGCTCTGTTCCATGGACAGCCTGAACGGGGTGAGGCTTGAGAAAGCGTCCGACGTGGCCGACATGAGGATAGAGCTGGCCGCCGCCTTCTGCAGGAAATATCCGGGGGCCGTGCTGCTGCTCAAGGGAGCCAACAGCGTCATAGCCTGCTGCGGCCGGGGACAGGACAAGGCCGGGCTGTTCATAAACGCCGGCGGTGGCCCCGCCCTTTCCAAAGCGGGATCGGGGGACGTGCTTGCCGGCATGATCGCCGCCCTGCTGGCCCAGGGCTATCCCCCGCTCCAGGCCGCATGCACGGCCAGCCTGGCCCATTCCGCCGCCGCACGGAGCTTCTGCGAGGGCAGGGCGGAATGGAGCCTGACACCGGAGGGGCTTATCGACGCCCTGGGCAGCATACTGGCGTGAGCCGGCGGGCCGTACCCCCGGAAAAGAGCCGGCAATAGACTTTCATGAGCTTCTCCTGTATACTGTAGGCCATGGAACAGTACAAGAGAGACTTCATCGACTTCATGGTGGAGAGCAAGGTGCTCAAGTTCGGCTCGTTCACGCTCAAGAGCGGGCGGAAGTCCCCCTTCTTCATGAACGCGGGGGGCTACGTGACCGGCAGCCAGCTGTCCCGCCTGGGCGAATTCTACGCGCACGCCATCCATGACAACTTCGGGGACGGCTTTGACCTGCTGTTCGGGCCGGCATACAAGGGAATTCCCCTCGCCGTCGCCACGGTCATAGCCTACGGCCGCCTTTACGGCAAGGAGATCCGCTACTGCTCCAACCGCAAGGAAGCCAAGGACCACGGGGCGGACAAGGGCCTGCTCCTGGGCAGCGGGATATGCAAGGGCGACCGCATCGTGATAATCGAGGACGTGACCACCTCCGGCAAGTCGATCGACGAGACCGTCCCCGTCATCCTGGGGCAGGTGGACAATAAGGAAGACATCACTATCGTAGGCGAGATGGTCAGCCTGGACCGCATGGAGAAAGGCCAGGGCACGGACAAAAGCGCCCTCGCGTCCATAACTGAGCGCTACGGCTTCCCCGCCCGCGCCATCGTCACGATGGAGGAGGTCGTGGGGCACCTCTACCGGCCGGGCAAGGACGGCGTGATAACTGACGCCATAAAGAAGGACCTGGACGCCTACTATGCCGAGTGGGGGGCAGGGCAGTAATTGGACCAGGTTACAAGGACCGCGGCATTCTACTATTCTCTGCTGGATGAGTTCTGCATAATACTCATGCTGATATTCTTGTTCACCACGCTTATAGACGCGGACAGGAACAAGTACCGGCTCCGCCTGATCAACCTGATGGTCTCCCTGATTGCCTTCTGCCTTGTGGACATCTTCTGGGTGCTCGTCTATTGGGACGTCCTGCCCCGGACACAGTTCCTGCGCACGGTTTCCAACGTGTTCCTCTACTGTGCCATAAACGCCTGCTCCTACTCCATGTTCATCCTGCTGAACGGATGCCTTGAGCTTGTCAAACCCTCGAAGCTGTTCGACAAGAAGCTCACCATGGTACCCTTCTGGATTCTCATAGCCCTCGCCGTCACCACTCCCTGGACGAAGCTCCTTTTCAGCATAGACGAAGCCGGAGAGCTGATCCGGGGAATCTTCTACATCCCCTTCATGGTCGCGATAATGGGCGACCTCCTGCTCGCATCCGTCCGGGCGGCGATACTGGCCTTCCGCCCGGAGAACGAGGCGAACAGGGAACTGTGCATCCTCGTCGCCTTCTACGGCCTTCCCATCCTGATAGGCGGCCTGCTGCGCGCATTCTTCGTAAGCATGCCGTCCGTCGCGTTCGGGACCTCCGTATCCGTCACCCTCTTCTTCGTCATGCAGATAAGGGAGCAGGTGTCGATGGACACCCTTACCGGAATAAACAACCGCAGGCAGGGCGAGAGGTTTTTCATCAGGCAGATTCAGGCTATCAACCAGAGGGAGTCCGAAAGCGACGGCCTTTACCTGTTCATGGCCGACCTGGACAAATTCAAGTCCATCAACGACACGTACGGGCACAACGAGGGGGACAACGCCCTGGTCGTGACGGCGGAAGCCCTGCGCGAGGCCTGCTCCCAATATGCGGACAGGTGCATGCTCTGCCGGTTCGGCGGGGACGAGTTCGTCCTGGGGGGCATGTTCAATTCCGACACGACGGCCGACGTGTTCTGCACCCTGCTCAACGATTCGGTCGCACGGAAGTGCAAGCAGAATCAGCTGCCCTACGTCATCTCGCTCAGCATAGGCTACGCGCGCTACACGAAGGAATACAAGACATTCCGCGGTCTTCTGGCCGTTGCCGACAAGAAGATGTACGAGCGGAAACGGAACAAGCGCAAATCCTGACGCCCCCGCCTGACTATTCTTCTTCTATATAAAAGCCTTTCCCCATGTCATCCTTGTCAAAGAGGCGCAGGCCGCTGTTGAACCACCATTGCGGCGTACAGGGCAGCTCCGCATCCCCGCACAGTATGGCCTTCACCGAAACGTTGACATACAGGTCCTGATCCCCGCAGGCAAGCCGTCTTTCCACCGGCTCCGGTTTGACCGGAATGGTAATCAGGAGGTTCCGCTTTTTCGTGGCCAGCTGGCAGGCAAAGAAAACGGCCGTCGCGTAGCAGGCAAGCGCGAAGGCAGCGCGCCTGAGCCTGGGCACGGCACAAAGCAGGGCCATTGCGGCGGCCACAATCAGGCAGCATCTGACGCACTTGTGCATCTCGTTCTTCCAGTGCGGGGCGGAAAGGGCCTTGCCCTTGAGCCTGCCCGCAAGGAGAATCAGCGTGTCCTGAACGCGGGGAAGGACGAGCAGGACGGCTGCAAGCAGAAGGACGGCGATGACGGCCAGCCGGAACCAGCTCTTCCCGAATATCCCGCCCAGCTTTCGTAAGGCAGGCAGGCGATTCCGCAGGAATTTCCCGCATCCTTCAAGAGGCTTCACGAGCAGGTCCGCGTTGAAGAACAAGGCGACGGCAAGCAGGTCGTAGAAGAAGCCGTTCCCGAACCTGAAAAGCGGGGCGGACAGGAACCAGAAGGCGATGTTGGCGAAAATGAGCGCGTAGTAAAAAAGCGATTCCGTCCGCCGCTTTATGAGCGATCGGACAAAAAGCGCCAGCGAGACGACGGTCAGGGCAGGGAACTGTATGTTCTGAGCCTCGAAGGCCCTCCCGAACCATTGGGGGAACCAGACCATGAAGGAGGCCCTCATGAACTCGCTGTTGGGGACAATGGGATCCCACCGGGAGCCGTAGTGTATCTGGTCGTAGGTGCTGACGGCAAGCCAGTGGGGGAGCGTCCAGGGGAATTCCACCCGCAGGAAAGGCGACTGGTAAAACGGATAGCCCGACTGTATGAGGTTCCTGATTACATATATCAGGAAGATGAACAGAGGAAACGCGCAGAGCCTGGCCAGACGGAAAAACGAAAGTTCCCTCTTCCTGACATAACCATATACTATGAAGGCAAAGCAGAAGATGACCGTCAGCGCGCCCAGGAGCTTCATCCCGAACGCCACGGCCGCAAAGAAGAACAGGCTTTCCGGGGCGCTTTTGGAGGAATCCGAGAACTGGATCAGGAGCATCTCCTGAAGGCAGATTGAGATCATGGCGAGCGTGGGCTTGTCATAATACAGGCTGGGATCGTCCAGCGTGTTGCTGCTGAAGAACCACACGAGCATCACGCACTGCGACAGGATGAACGGCAGCGCGTGCCTGCCCTTCCTGGACGTCCAGTTCAGGACGTCCGTGGCGGCATAGAACATGAACGCCGTGTAGAACAGCGAGTACAGGACGTTCGACATCTGCTTGTCCCACGGCCCCACGTCAAGACCCGCCGCAAGCTGCAGGTACAGGGAGTTGAAGCCCAGGTTCGCGAAGAGGTTCGCAATCCCCGGAACGATTTTGTAGGCGTTCATCCAGGAAAGGCACAGGGCATGGTAAAAGAGGGTGTCCACCGCGGAAACGCCTTCCGCCTTGGAGCACTCGTAGCATATCATGAAGAAGGCGATCGCGGCTGCAAGGAGCACCCAGCGCCTTTCGCGCAGGATTTTCCCGAAGCGCCCGCCGGCCCTGAGCCGGGCCAGGCCGCCCGCGCAGCCAAAAAGCCCCGCAAGGATGACCGGGGCCAGCGTCCAGACGGTAAGGGGCAGGAAAAACTGGACGACGGAGAAAAAGAGGGCCGAAAGGGACATGCCCAGGAAGAAGCTCAGGAAAACATTGTCGTTCCGGACCTTAAGGAAAGTGTGGCGCGACGCAAGGTCGCCGATGCCCAGGAATATGAAGAAGAAAAGCAGGTCTGAAAGGACGAGAAAAAGCATGGCCCCATTCTAGCGTATTGACGGGGCAAGGGCAAGTTTGTGCCCGCGGTTTATTTCAGCACGCGGTTTATCCACTTCGTGAGCACGGCCATGATTTTCTCCAGGATGAAGTTCACCGGGAAAGAAAGCAGAAGCAGGATCAGCCAGCATGATGCCAGAGTCAGGACAAACGCCGGCGCGTCGCCGAGCTTTCCGAACAGCCCTAACAGCGGCGGCCCGAATTTCAGGTAAACGACGGTGTGGAAGAGGTATATGGCTATCTCGTTCCGGCCCGGGGCCGAAAACAGCCGCAGCCCCAGCAGGCGTTTCAGCAGGCTGGAATTCTCCACGGTGACCAGGAGCAGGAAGGACGCCACCCCGTACAACAGGTATGTCGTGTCGTTCTCCTCCCGCTTTATCATGACGAAAGCGAACAGCAGAAACAGAATCCTGACGGCCCTGCGGCTTATGATTTTTGAGAACGTCTCTTTCTTCTGTATCAGGCATGCCAGGTTCCCCAGGAGGCATACCGCTATCCAGATTTTCCCGAAGCCGCACAGCAGGATCATCTCAAGGATTATGAAAGCCCCGTCCGCCTTGTAGTACGCGTTGAAATACGACAGTATGGATCCGACCAGGAAGTGGAACATGCACCAGTATTCGGGAAAATACTGGTAGCCAAGCCGGACGCTCACCCCGATCACATGGTATGAGATGTCCTTGTCCAGCAGGGCGACGGTGAGGTTTATCGCGAGTCCGCACAGGACGAAATAGACGTAGCGCCGCACCAGGTATGCCATGGGGTTCCTGTTGCCGGACTGGAAGGCAAAATACCCGACGCACACGCAGAAGAAGGCCACGCCGAGCGTACCGGTAACGCCGTGGAACAGGAAGGACCAGGGGCGCTCGTAGTAGAGCTTCATGAAATAGTCGCCGTGGAACTGCCTGATGAAATGGCAGGCATAGACTATAAAGACCGAGAGAAGCTTGAGGGTATCGATGTAGGGCTTTCTCGCCGCCCCCGGCCTGCCGGTATTTCCCGCAGAAACGTCGCTCATAGGCCCAGTATAGAGCATATCCGCCTCTAAATCAATGGCGGCCTCCTGACCGTGCCGGCGCAACGCCCCGTTGAAAAAGCGGCTCCTTTGTGCTAGGCTTGCCGCATGAAAGTCGCTGTGTTTTTAGGCTCCAAGTCCGACGCGGACACAATGGGCAAGGCCGCCGAGGTCCTGAGGGAATTCGGCGTGGACTACAAGGCATACATCATCTCGGCCCACCGGGCCGGGGATCTGCTCGTCAGGACCATCCGTCAGGTCGAAGCGGACGGATGCGAGGTCATCATAGCGGGCGCGGGCCTTTCCGCGGCCCTGCCCGGCGTAATCGCAAGCCGGACCGTACTCCCTGTCGTCGGAGTTCCCCTTGAGTGCATAAGCCCCGGAAAGTCCAACGGGCTTGCGGGTATGGACGCGCTGCTTTCCATCGTCCAGATGCCTCCCAAAATTCCGGTCGCGACGGTCGGAGTCGGCAACGCGAGGAACGCGGCCTACCTGGCCCTTGAGATTCTGGGCATCAAATATCCTGACATACAGAAGAAGCTGGCGGACTTCCGCGCCAGGATGGTCAGCGAGGCGGAAGCCGAGGGCGGCAAGGGATTCGAGCTCTGACGGCGGACGGCCTGCCGTGCAGCCCGTGGAGGCGCGGCGGGGCGGGAATATGCCGCATCCGCACACGGCCCCGGTTTGGCCATTGAAAAAGCCCCCCGTTTGTGCTAGATTGAAGTATGGAATGCTTTGAAAGGGAAGAGGACAAGCTGCGCGACGAGTGCGGCGTGGTCGGCGTGTATCTGAAGAAAAAGGAAGGCGCGGCCCCCGACTTCGCGGCTGCGTCCAAGGCCTACTATGCCCTGTACTGCCTGCAGCACCGGGGCCAGGACAGCGCGGGAATCGCCGTCAGCACGGGAGATGACATACAGCTGCACAAGGCGATGGGGACTGCGGGAGAGGTCTTCAAGACGGACGACATCACCTCGCTCAAGGGGCACATAGCCTGCGGGCACGTCCGCTACGCCACTGCCGGAAGTGCGGTGCTTGAGAACGCCCAGCCCATGCTTTTAAAAAGCAAGATAGGCGCGGTCGCCGTCTGCCACAACGGTCAGCTGGTCAACTACGAGCAGCTGCGCGAGATGCTTGAGGACACGGGCAGCACATTCGTTTCCACCAGCGACACCGAGGTAATCGTAAAGCTCATAGCCAAATCCTACAAGAAGGGCCTGGAGCGCGCCCTCACGGACACCATACAGATGATAAAGGGCTCCTTCGCCCTCGTCGTCATGACCGACAGCTGCCTGATCGGGGCACGCGACCCCAACGGAATCCGCCCGCTCTGCCTGGGCAAGGTGGGGGACGGCTGGATCCTCGCGAGCGAGAGCTGTGCGATTGACGCGGTGAACGGAACCTTCGTGCGCGACATACAACCCGGCGAGATCGTCATCATCAACGACGACGGCGTGCTTTCCTTCGAGTTCGGCGAGCGGACCAGCAAGCGCACCTGCGTCTTTGAGTACGTCTATTTCGCCCGCCCCGACAGCGTCATTGACGGCATTCCCGTCACCCAGGCCCGCATAAAGATGGGGGCCTGCCTTGCCCGCGAGAGTCCCGTTCCCGCCGACGTCGTAATCGGGGTGCCGGATTCCGGCCTGAGCGCGGCCCAGGGCTATTCGGAAGAGGCGCACATTCCCTACGCGATGGGCATAATAAAGAACAAGTACATCGGCCGCACCTTCATCGCCCCGACCCAGAAGGAGAGGGAGAACCTGGTGTTCGTCAAGCTGAACGCCGTCCGTTCGATCGTGCAGGGCAAGCGGGTCGTGGTCATAGACGACTCGATCGTGCGCGGGACGACCAGCCGCCGCCTGGTGCAGATCCTCAGGAGGGCGGGCGCGAAGGAAGTGCATTTCCGCATCTCCAGTCCGCCCGTCAAGTTCCCCTGCTACTTCGGAATAAATACCCCCACGCGCGGCGAGCTTATCTCCAGCACCCACAACGAGGAGGAGATATGCAAGGAAATCGGCGCGGACTCGCTCGCCTTCATCAGCGCGGACGGAATGCTTGAGGCCTGCCGCGAGTGCAACCCCGAAAGCTACGGTTTCTGCAAGGGCTGCTTCACGGGCGAATACCCCATGTCAGTTCCCGGCGAACTGAACGGGAAAGTGATAGAAGGGTAAGCGGCAGGACAAGGAGAACGATATGGCGACAATGAACGTACCCGAGATATTTGCGAGCCTGGTGTTCAACCAGAAGGTGATGAAGCAGAAGCTTCCCAAGGACAGCTTCAAGGCGCTCAAGCGGACCCTGGACACAGGCGAGCCGCTCAACCTGGACGAGGCCAACGAGGTCGCCCACGCGATGAAGGAGTGGGCGATCGAGAACGGCGCGACCCACTTCACCCACTGGTTCCAGC
>CAMNGY010000032.1 GCA_946538795.1 uncultured Treponema sp. | reverse complement strand
TGCAGATGGAGGGCGAGGAGTACAATCCCGTGCAGGACCGCAAGCTCATCGTCGCAAAGCAGCGCAACGGCCCCATCGGTGACGTTCCCGTCCTGTTCATCTCGTCCTACACGAAATTCGAAAACAAATCTAAGGAAACGGAGTAAGAAACATACAAAAAGCTTCCTTCACGCACATATAATAAGTACAGGAGGAACTAATGAAAAGATGTTTCGTCGTACTGCTGGTTGTGGCCATCACGAGCCTTCCAAGCCCGTTCTCGGGAGGGAAGGCCGGCGACCAAGCAGGACATTCCGGCACTGCACATGAATGCATCCTGGCATTCGGTGCGGAAAGCGTAGTCTGCGTGACCAAAAAGGGAAAGAAGTACCACAAGGCGACATGCAGGGTACTCAAGGATTCGGAAACGCAGAAGCTGTCACGGACAGAAGCAGAAGGCAAAGGCTACAAGCCATGCAAAATCTGCAAGCCGTGATTGTGCGGGAAGCATGACCCCACGCAATGCCGCCCCTAAACGGGCGGCAATCGTCATGCTGACGGCCGGAAAGAACCCTTCTCCACTGGCAAAAATATCCTTATGGCTATATAATACGAGTCATGCGAAACGAAATTCCGACGCAGGAGCAAATCAGGAGACTCCAGGCATTGCAGGGCGTGGACGAGGGCGTGTTCACGCTGTCAGTATTCTCAACGATCGAGGCATACCTAAGGGAAACGTTGGGAAACGAAGTCAGCAGAGAAACAAGATTCAACGAGCTTGTCGAAAAATTCAGGAGCCGTCACTCACGGCACAATCCCAAGGAATACAAGCTTTTCAAAGACATAAAGTCGAATCATTTCAACACAAACGAAGTCCGCCACAGGTTCGGAAACCTTTCGCTGGAAGAGGCAAACGCGGCCACATACCTGCTCAAGGAATTCTCATCCATATTCAATCTGCCCAACCAGGACGCTGTCGCGGCCCTTGCGCGGAACCTTTCCGCCTGGGACAACAGGAGAAGCCCGGCCGAGACCGCGATGGAGCTTGAAAAAGCCAACAGGAAGCTGGAGCTGCTTTCCCGCCAGAACGATGACATGGCAGGAAAGGTCTCGCAGATGGACGAGGCTCAGAAAGAGCTGGAGAAACTTGAGTCCCAGCTCAACGCAATGCGGATCGACTACGAGCAGCAGATTGAAAAAAACAAAAAAGACAAGGCCAAGATTGACGAGCTGAGGCAGAAGAAGCACAGCGCGGAGGAAGAAGGCCGCAAAGCGCAGAAGGAACTGAGGGAACAGCTCGCCAAACTCTCGGACGCGCAGGAATACATAGCGAACCTGCGCCGCATGGCAAGCTACACAAAGACCCGCTACGACTACGAGCAGTCGCTTGTCCGCCTTACGGCAGAGCAGGAGTCCATAGTGAAGCAGGTAAACTTCGGACACGATTTCCTCGTCAAGGGAAGTGCGGGCACTGGCAAATCCCTCGTCCTTCTAAAGACGCTGGAGAAGTTGATCCTGGAGAACGAAAGCCAGCTCTTCAAGGAGCGCAACCTGCTCGCCCTCGTAACATTCAGCCGGAGCCTTGAGAAATACAACCGCTACGTTGCCAGCCTGATGAATATACATGCCACGGACGCTGCGGACGGCGCAGCTTCCGGCAGCACAGACAAAAACATGATAATGACATCGGAAAGTTTCCTTTGCAGGATACTCAAAGACGCATTTCCCGGAGTCAGGACTTGTTACGGGACCGAGAAATGCCTGGAGGACAGCCCTTGTGTCAGGGACAATCCGCTCGGCAAGGAAATCTGGCCGGAGCTGGAAAAGCTGATCCTGCCCTCATTCGTTACAAAAGAAAAATACTATGACGGGGGATACAGCAGGACCGGGATGAAGAAGCCCCTGAAATCGGAGCAGCGCGTCAAGGTCTGGGAAGCCGTGGATGCGATTTTCGCCGAATGGGAAAAGAAGGAGTCCCAGTCTGTCCCATACCTTACCTACAAGCTTCTGCGCAAAATCAGCAGCGGGGAGTACAGCATACCGGAGCAGCTCATGGTGGACTACCTGTTCGTGGACGAAGCCCAGGACCTGACGGCGGCCTCCCTCCGCGTGCTCAAACTTTCCACAAGGAAAAGCATGATACTCGCGGGCGACGGCGACCAGTCAGTCTTCCAGCCGGGATTCACCTGGAGCCAGGCCGGAATAGACGTGAGCGGAAGGACAAGGATTCTCCACACAAATTTCAGGAGCACGGACCAGATAAACGCCGCCGCAGAAAGATACCGCGCCCTCATAAAAGGATGCGATCCGGACAACGCGCCGCAGACATTCCGCATGGGGCCGCCCGTGGAGCTGCATGAGGATGCAACGGAAGACAAATCTTTCTCCAGCATGGTCGGGACAGTACGGATGTGCATGGACATGCTGGGCTACGAGCCGGAGAACATCTGCCTCATCGCACCGCAGAAGAAACAACTGGACAAACTGCAGTCGCTCCTGAAAGATACGCTCGGCCTTGAGAGCAAGACCGTGAATTCGGACGACTTCGACTTCGCAAGGCCGGGCGTGGTGCGCCTTGCGACCATGCAGAGCTGCAAGGGCCTGGACTTCCCCGTGGTGCTTTTTTACATAGACCACAGGGCGCATTTCCTGAGCATGCTTGACGACAGCGTTGCCGACAAGATGAACCGCAACATGATATACACCGCCATGACGAGGGCAATCGAACTGCTTCACGTGTTCATGCCGGAGAAAGTCTCAGAGGGGCCGGTCGGCGACCTCAAGTCGCTGCTGAAGGAGCGCGAAAAGACAAAATGAATGCTGCCATCTTCGTTACGTGTGCAAGAACCACATCCCTGTTCATGATGACGAAATCCTTTATCCGCCGAATTTCATCGTCGGACAGGACGCATTTGTCCCTTCCTTCCAGAATCTCCGGCGTGTCGCTGATAGTCATGCACAAATCGTTCCTGCGGTCATACCCCGTATCCCTGCCCCTGCGGTTCTCAAAGCGTATGACCTCTGCAAACCGGGGCTTCTGCTGCTCGTCAAGATACGGCTCAAGAATCCATTCCCTCTCACAGCCACAGCGTATGTTGCACGGAAGCCCGCTCTCCTTTACGTGCACGGTCGTCGAGAAAAAACCGTAGTTTTCATAGTCGTAAATATCCTCAACGACCCCGGCAAAGGCATCAAGCGCAGCCTTGTACTTCACCGCTTCCTCATACTCCTTGCAGTCGAGCAGATTGTATTGCAGGCGGCAGACTTTTACCGCATTCATCGCATGGTACATCAGCAGCTCGATGCCGATACGATGCTGATAATCACCATCTTCCTCTGACATAGACTTCCTCCTCACGACGCAGTGCCGGAGTCGCCGAAGAGCATGTGCTGGCTGCAGCTGTCGCAGACTTCGGTACGCATCAGTTCGCGCAGAAATGAGCTGAGCATTACGGCGTATTGCACGAAGGGCCAGTTACCGAACATGCAGTAGTATGCGCCCGCTGCGATAATCTGATGGCAGAGCCTCGTCAGACGGCTCCCGCCATAGGACGCGACGCTGTTCTTCAAGCAGGCGGCAAGAAAAGACGGAGTACTGCTAAAGTCAATCACCATGCGGAAAGCATCGCGCACGAACGCGGAGTCCCGCCTGTCAAATCCCTGAGCAAATTCCTTCTCCTTCTCCTCAAAGGCAAGGATGCCTTCGTTCTTGGCCAAACGGAAGCGGTCGCACAGTCGCTTTGTTATAGCAAAGATGCGTTTCTTGCCAGCCTTCGTCATAAAGCGCGGAACGGAAATAGTGTCGAACGAAAGCGTGCACACGCTGTCAACATGCCGGAGCAGGGTGTCCATCTGCTTGTCCCCCAGCCTGCCGAACAAATCTCCTGCCTTGAAGAGGCGGTCCATCACGGCCACGATCCTCCGACGGGCTTCCTCGACCTCCGCCAAAGAGGAGACTTTTGTGTTCTCCATTTCAATCCTGGCAAAATGCCGGTAAGAATCGCTCATATTCCCGAGGAATTTCTCCTGCAGCGCGTCGTCCGCCCCTTGCAGGGCCTTTGCCAGATCTACGAAATCCACTTCGCGCAGGACTTTCTGCACGCTGCGGGTATCATTTAGTGACATTGCAGGATTGCAGCGTGCAGATTTCCGGCACATGTGTCCCCTGCCCGGCGTTGCCGCAGGACAGGGGACGGATTGTTACTGCTCATTCCGTATCGGAATGATAAGAGAGGAACGCCGTTCCTAGCTGGCAGATATTGTAACCTCAAAACTTTCTGGAGCATAGGCTTGTACGAGGAGAACCTTCTAACGGGGCAGAAAGGCTTTAACCTTGCCGCTGTGCTTTTATTCGGGAAAGACACGGTTACTCAGTCCTGTCTCCCCGCCTACAAGACCGATGCGATTTTCCGCGATAAAAATCCCGAGCGTTACGATGACCGACTGATTAGAGGGGCCTGAGTAAAAAAGGATTTGTTTTAGGCTCTGAAGCTTCCCCCGCTACAGGTACTTCATCATCGTGCGGATTCTGTCTTTCCATGCCTGGACAAGGCTCTCGGGAGCAAGAGGAATGATGTCCTCGCCGTAGGGGAAGAACTCTTTTAGAATGGCAGGCATCTGGTTGCTCGTGAAGCTGACGAGCAGGGCACCATCCTTGTGGGGAACATCGCCGGTGTATTTTTCGACCGTCTTGTCTTCCGCAAAATTCGCGTTCGAATAATAGAGCGCCGACCCCTGAAAGATGAACTGGTAGCGTTCCGATGTACTTGTCGTCATCACGCCGAAATAGCCCACGCTGTACTTGTCATGCATCCAGACCTTTTCGTCAGGCAACTTAAAATGCCTGCCCGTCAGCCGGATGTTTTTCATCCGTGGAACGACAAAGGTCCTAAGGCCCCTCTCTCCGGGCTGGGCCGGGTTTTCCGCCATGCCCTTCAGGTACCATTGCTCCCGGTCAAAGATAAGCTGCCAGGCTTCAAGCATCCTGCCGAAAGATTTCTTGTTCGTCTTTACGGATTCATAATCGAATTCAAGCACCTGGTTTTCCTTGAGCGCACAAAGGATGACGGGCCAGACCTCTTCGTCCACCAGGTCAACCTTCCGTTCTGCCATCACGATGCGGGTCTCAAACCATTCATTTTCCCTCAGCTCTGAGTTCCTGAACTTGAGCTGATTCACGTCGATCATCTCGGATTCCACGGGACGCTCAAAGTTCTCGCAGATGTCCAGCAGGGGCTTGTAGATGGGCGTGTCCTTAAAGAGCATGAACAGCTGCCTGACATCAGCTTTCTCTGTCTTTTCCATCGCTCGTTCCTCCCTGACTCATTCATCATACTACGAAAAGCAGCATTTGTTCCAGCCCGGATTTTACAGGCGCTTGTCAAAGGCATCCTCAAAGTTTGCCTTCATCAGTGCGTCATGCGAGTTGAAGAAGGGAAGCCCTATCAGGATGTAGCCGTCTGTTTTTTCCATGATGACATGTTCCGTCCCGTAGCGGCGGCTGATTTCTTCAAGGAACTTCTCCTTCCAGCCGTCATTGTCATCACCCGCGAGGTGCTTTCCCTTCGGTTCGATGAACACCTGAAAGTATGCGTTCTTCCGGCTTTCCCTGCCGTGCAGGAACAGGAGGAAGTCCGGCTGGAATCCGCGCCCGCTGTCAAAGTCAAAAATCTTGTAGACCTCCTCGTTCCTGAGCAGCTGGAAGGAATCGTAGTCCGCAAGCAGCTGTCCTTCATGGTTTTTGATGAACGCAATCAAGTCCCGTTCCTCGCTCGTTCCCCAGAAGGAATCAAGGGCATACCAGTCCGTGTCCTTCAGCTCCTGCTCAAGCCTTGCGTTCGCCTGTGCGTCCGCGTTCGTTTCATCGATGTAAATCATCTTCTCCTTCGTGAAGCACAGCTTGCCCTTCTCATCATCAAAACTGAACATATCTGAGAAGCGCACCAGGTGGAAATCCGTCCCGACATAGGGCCTGTCATAGCTTTCAAGATTGTGCTGCAGGTACAGGAGAAAGTCTTCGCAAAGGGCAAGGAGTTTCTTGTTCGGAATCTCTTCAAAGCTCTTGCAGTCCGTGGTGATGGCAATCTTCACGTCCTTTGCGAAATCAAAGAAGGACTCCACGCTTTCCACCGCAAAGCGTTTCCGCAGGCTCTCAAAGCTGAAATATGAAGCGGGACTTGTGTTCAGGCGGTGGACGGCCTTCTGTTTTATATGAAGGGGCATGTCCGCGAACGTGACGGACAGGGTCGTGAACACGCCTGTCTCCGTGGCGTAAACATCGTCCTCTTTCTGCGCGAAATTGACGTTCTGCACTTCTGAATACAGGCCAACCGTTATTTTACCCTCGTAGGGAGGAAGGCTCTTGAAATCATCGGGGAGCGTCCGCAGGCGGCGCAAAGGATTTTCCTTCTGCTCGTTGACGAACAGGTACATTCCCTTGAGCGCGTCTTTTTTGCTTTCCTTTACGCGGAATGTTTTCTGCGTCCGCTTGTCCTGTATAAGCCCCCTGTTCTTGAGCTCGGTGGAAAGCTCGGAAATATAGCGGATGTCGTCATCTGAATGGAAGTAGAATTCTTCCAGTACCCTAAGCTCGTTCGCCAGATCATTGTCGAACTTGCGCCGTGCGGCAGCCTTGTTCCGCCAGGCAAAAGGGTAGTACCTCACGCCGCGCCCGATGAGCTGGGCTTCGCTCGTCGTGTTGCTGCCTGACTTTTTGCTGTGGAAGTCCGCGTCACGCCCGCTGTACAGGCGCACGATGTCATACAGGTTCAGCACGTCCCAGCCTTCGGTCAGACGCTGTACGGTGAAAATCGCACGGATGTGGTTCTGCGCGTCCTCAAGGCTGTTCAGCAGGCGGTCCTGCTCCGCGTCGGTCTTTTCCTTTTTGGTCTTGTTCGTCTTTGAGTTCGTGATGATGACGTTGCGCTCCTGAAAATGCTCCCTGACATACTGCGCGACGTGCTCAAAGGAAATGCCCGCCCCGTCCATGTACCGGACAATCCGCTCGAATATCCGGCCGTCCATGTCGAATGACTCAAAGAGCTCGTTCTTCTGCTTGATTTTCGCAAGGCTTTTCACAAAGTCATAGTCCTGTGCCGTTATGCCCGCGCACAGCTCAAGGAAGTTTTCATAGTCAGATGTGGACGCTTCTATCGTCTTGCTGCGGAAGAGGATTACGGGCTTAAAATTGGGAATGCCTGTTTTGACCGCAATCTGGTAGCGGTACCAGTTGAGCAGCAAGGCCTGCAGAATGCGTTCCTTCAGCGCGAGGTTTGAGCGGACAAGCCTGATGTGCTTGGTGCATCCTGCCTCAACGAAGTCCTTCAGCTCGAACTTGATGATTAGCTTGTCCTCGTATTTCTGCCTGACTTCCTCCGTATTCGGGATTGTGGCGGTGAACTCAAGCAGGGCGTTCCTGTTCGCTGCGGGTCTTCCGTTCTTGCCCAGAATGCAGTGGCAGACGGTATACTCCCAGGAACGCTCTATGTCCTCGTCCTTCGCCCCCTCCTTCAGCTCACCTATGAAGTCAGGCGAATCGGAAAGCTCGATGCCACCGGACTTCTTTTTGTTCGTGCTCGCGTTCAGATGGTGCGCCTCGTCGCCGAACAACACCAGGTCTCGCTTCTGCAAGTCGGACAGGAGCAGGGAATTCTCGTTTTCCCTGTAGATGTCATTGTGCAGTTTCTGGATTGTCGTGAACTTTATCTGGATGTCATCGCAGGAATCAGAGAACATCTCCACTTCGCGGATATTCAGCCGCCTGCCGTCAATGACAATGTTTTCCGCAAACAGGTATTTGCTGTGATTCCTGTCGATGAAGTTTGCCTGTGTCTTGCCGAGTATCGCGTTCTGGTTCACAAAGAAGAGGAAATTGCGCCGTCCCTGTTTGTAATAGTACAGGATCAGCGCCGCCATGACGAGCGTCTTTCCGCTGCCGGTCGCCATGTTGAACATAAGGTGATTCGGCGGCACGGGCTCGCCTTTCCGGGCTTTCTTTTCCCTCGTCCGCTCGTTGATGAGAAAGTTCTCCAGTGCCATCCTCTGCCAGTCATAGAGGGGGTAGCGGAGGTTCTCCGAGATGTATGCGGGGACCTCAAAATCGCTCTCGTCAAGAGCTTCTTTTTGATTCTCTATTTTCTCGTAAAGCATGATTTTCTTCCTTCCCCTATTCAAGGATTACAAAACATGATATAATAATTATATAGACTTCTATGGAGGTGAATTTATGGAAATGACGACCGTTCAGCTGCAAGTTCCCATTGCAATGAAGCCCTACATCGCTACCTCACCTGACGAAGAGCTCGTCCAAAGAGCATTGTTGCTTCATCCCTTCATAAAGAACCTCACGATTTCACATGGTCGGGCGGCAGAAATCCTCGGCATCACGAAATGGCAATTAATTGAACTGTATGCGAATGAAGGAATCGCATATTTTGACATGCCGTGGAGCGAGGTTGAGGAAGATGTAGCGACATACAAACGTCTTAAGGCAAAAGAGGCCTCGATGGCATGATTGTCGTGGCAGACACAACACCAATCATTTCCCTTCTCAAAATCAACAGGCTTGACCTTCTGAACAAGCTTTTTGGAAATATTCAGATTCCGCATGGAGTTTTTGACGAACTTACGCAGAATACTAATTTTGCGGATGAAGCAAACGAAATTTCTCACTGCAGTTTCATACATATCCAAAACGTAGCCAGCAGGGAGGTCTCTCTTTTTAAGAAAGCGACAGGACTTGACCAAGGAGAGAGCGAGGCCCTTGTCCTTACTGATAAACTCAATGCCGACCTTGTGCTGCTTGATGAAATCAAAGCTCGCCAAGTAGCGAGAGCCATCGGTTTTAATATAATGGGAACAATAGGCATCCTTAAGACGGCCTATAATGATGCGTTCATGACCGCCGAGGAAATACGCATAGCTGTCGAAACACTGCGTAGCACAGGGCGGCATATTGGGGATAAAGTCTTTGCAACACTGCTGGAAACGCTGAACTAACATTCCCTGTTCCCGGCGAGCTGGTAGAAATCTTCGGTAATCGCGATGTCGTCTGCGCTGAGGCCGGAGTTCTTGTCACGGCGGTCATCGGCGTTCACGTAGAGC
>CAMNGY010000031.1 GCA_946538795.1 uncultured Treponema sp. | reverse complement strand
TCCTTTAAAAGCAGTTTCTCGTCCAGCGTGGCATCCAGCCTGAAGTCGTATACGTCCTGGGGGTCAAACCTGCACTTGCCGTCCTCGCCGCAGGCAGGACGCGCGAGCAGGCGCGAGAGGTCCAGCAAGGCTGCGTGCCCTCCTCTTTTCTCTTCTTTTATTCCCAGAAGATCGGTGCGGCCGATCAGCTCGTCCAGCTTGCGCACGCCCAGCTTTGCCATGTACTCGCGCATCTCCTGGGCGATGAACTTCATGAAGTTCTCCACGTACTCGCTCTTCCCGCGGAAGCGCTTCCGCAGCTCGCTGTTCTGCGTGGCCACCCCGAAGGGGCAGGTGTCCTTCTGGCAGGCCCGCATCATCGCGCAGCCCATCGAGATGAGAGGGGCCGTCGCGAAGCCGAATTCCTCCGCACCCAGCAGGGCCGCGATTATGACGTCACGTCCGCTCATGAGCTTTCCGTCCGTCTCTATGCGGACCCGGCTCCTCAGCCCGTTCTGCACGAGCGTCTGCTGGGTCTCGGCAAGCCCCAGCTCCCAGGGCAGCCCCGCATGGTGGATGCTGGAGATGGGGGCGGCTCCGGTCCCGCCGTCGTGCCCGGAAATCAAAATGACCTGCGCGCCGGCCTTGGCGACTCCCGCCGCGATCGTCCCGACCCCGGCCTCGCTCACCAGCTTGACGCTTATCCGCGCGGCGCGGTTGGCGTTCTTCAGGTCGTAGATCAGCTGTGCCAGATCCTCGATTGAATAGATGTCGTGGTGGGGCGGCGGCGAGATGAGCGCGACGCCCGGCGTGGCGTAGCGTGTCTTTGCGATCCAGGGGTATACCTTCTTGCCCGGCAGGTGGCCGCCTTCACCCGGCTTGGCACCCTGCGCCATCTTTATCTGTATCTCCTTGGCGGAAAGGAGGTATTCCTCCGTCACGCCGAAGCGGCCGGATGCGACCTGCTTTATCGCGGAGTTGTACTTGGTCCCCAGCCTGTCGGGGTTCTCGCCGCCCTCGCCGCTGTTGCTCTTGCCGTGCAGGTGGTTCATCGCCTCGGCCATGCACTTGTGGGCTTCCTCGCTTATGGAGCCGTAGCTCATCGCCCCGGTCTTGAAGCGCTGCACTATCTCGTCCACGCCCTCAACCTCGTCAATTGGTATGCCCCCGTCGGCGGCGTAGTTGAGCTTGAGCAGGCTCCTCAGCGTGTGCGGGCGTTTCTCATCGTCCACCAGGGCCGTGTATTCCTTGAATCTCTTGTAGTCGCCGCTCCTCGTCGCCTGCTGCAGGGCTATGATGGTCTCGGGCGAGTAGAGGTGGTCCTCGCATCCCGGTCCCCGCCGCATCTTGTGCTTGCCCACGGAGTCCAGGTGCGTGTTCACGGTGAGGCCCAGCGGGTCGAAGGCCTTGTCGTGGTGATAGTTCACGTCGTCCTCTATCTCCTTGAGCGTTATGCCTCCCACCCTGCTTACGGTGTTGGTGAAGTAGCGGTCTATGACCTGGGGGCTTATTCCCACGGCCTCGAATATCTGGGCGGACTGGTATGACTGGATGCAGCTTATTCCCATCTTTGCGGCTATCTTGACGATGCCGCCCAGAATCGCCTTGTTGTAGTCGTCAATCGCCGTGTGGTAGTCCTTGTCCAAAAGCTTCTGGTCTATCAGCTCGGCGATGCACTCATGTGCCAGGTAGGGGTTTATGGCCCTGGCCCCGTATCCAAGGATCATCGCCGCCTGATGTACGTCACGGATTTCCGCGCTCTCAAGGATTATCGAGATTTTTGTCCGTTTTTTTGTCCGTATCAGGTACTGCTCCACGGCCGAGACCGCAAGCAGGGACGGTATGGCGGCATGGCTTTCGTCCACGCCCCGGTCGGACAGGACGATGATGTTGCTCCCCGTGTGGTACTGCTTTTCTATTTCGTTGAATACCCCGTCTATCGCGGCCTCAAGCGGCGTGTTCTTGTAGTAGAGCAGGGAGACGGTGGAGGATTTCAGGCCGGGCTTGTCCAGGGCCTTTATCTTCATCATGTCCACGCCCGTTAGGATGGGGTTGTTTATCTCCAGCACGGTGCAGCATGAGGCTTCCGCTTCCAGTATGTTCCCGTCCGTGCCCGCGTACACGGTCGTGTCCGTCACGATTTTCTCGCGCAGGCTGTCGATCGGCGGGTTCGTCACCTGGGCGAACAGCTGCTTGAAGTAGCTGAAGAGGGGCGGGTGCTGGTCGGAGAGGACGGCCAGGGGGGTATCCACGCCCATCGAGGCCGTAGGCTCCACGGCGTTCTTGGCCATGGGGAGTATCATCTCGTTCACGTCCTCGTAGGTCCAGCCGAACGCGCGGTACATTATGTCACGCTCCTCCTGCGTGTAAACCGGTATCTTCTTGTTCGGTATGGCAAGATCGGCCAGATGCACCAGGCTCTTGTCCAGCCATTCGCCGTAGGGGAACTGGCCCGCATACCTTTCCTTGCACTCCTCGTCCGAGATGACCCGGCCCTGCACCGTGTCCACCAGGAGGATCCGCCCCGGCATGAGGCGAGACTTCTTGAGTATCTTCTCCTCCGCTATGTCAAGCACGCCCACCTCGCTTGAGAGGATGAGCATGTTGTCGCTCGTGACATAGTAGCGGCTGGGGCGCAGGCCGTTCCTGTCCAGCGTCGCTCCCAGCAGGTCCCCGTCGCTGAAGAGGATTGCGGCCGGCCCGTCCCAGCTTTCCATCATCGTCGCCCAGTAATGGTAGAAGTCCTTTTTCTCCCTGCCCATCGCCTCGTCGTTCTTCCACGGTTCCGGGATGCACATCATAACCGCGAGCGGAAGGGGGATGCCGTTCATCATCAGGAACTCCAGCGTGTTGTCCAGCATCGCCGAATCCGAGCCGCTTGTGTCAACGGCCGGCAGGACCTTCCTCATTTCGTCCTCGTCCAGCACGGTGGAGCGCAGCGTCTCCTCGCGGGCCAGCATCCTGTCCACGTTGCCGCGGATTGTGTTGATCTCGCCGTTGTGCGCTATCAGGCGGTTCGGGTGCGCCCTCTGCCAGCTGGGCTGGGTGTTGGTCGAGAAGCGCGAGTGCACTATGGCGAGCGCGGACTTGTATTCCTCCGACTGGAGGTCCTTGTAGAATGTCCTGAGCTGGCCGACCAGGAACATACCCTTGTATACTATCGTCCGGCTGGAGAGCGAGACGACGTATGTCCTGAGCTGGGTTTTCTCGAACTGCCTCCTGAGTATATACAGGCGGCGGTCAAAGGCAAGCCCCTTCTCCGCGTCGGAGGGCCGCTCGATGAAGCAGTTCATTATGCGGGGCATGCATTCCCTGGCCTTGTTCCCCAGGACCTCGGGGCATACGGGGACATCGCGCCAGCCCAAAAAGCGCATCCCTTCCTTGGCGCAGAGGGATTCCACCATCTTCATCGCCCGGGCGCGCAGCAGCTTGTCGGACGGGAAGAAGAACATCCCCACCCCGTAATCCCGCTCGCCGCCGAGCGTTATGCCGCAGGCGGCGGCCGCATCCTTGAAGAAAGCGTGGCATATCTGCAGCAGTATGCCCACGCCGTCGCCGGTCCTGCCCTCCGCGTCCTTTCCCGCGCGGTGCTCCAGCTTCTCCACTATGCACAGGGCGCTGTCCACGATTTTATGCGTCCTGCTGCCGTCTATGTTCACGACGGCCCCTATGCCGCAGGAGTCGTGCTCGAACGAAGGCTCGTAAAGGGTCCGCATATCCGGCCGGAAGGCCTGCCCGGCGGCCTGTATTCCGGCTGGCGTTCCGGCCTGCCTTCCGGTGCAAGAAAAATTCTCAGTAGCTCTCATTGTGAACACCTCCTATGGCGCGTCCGCTCGGTTCGTCCATTCCCTTCCATGCAGCGTCCCATTCCAGGGCCTTCGCCGTGGAGCAGGCCACGCCCGCCTCGTGCGGGACCGTGCGGGCCGCGCTGTCGCTGGGGAAAAGACGGCTGTATATCTCCCTGTAGTAATACTCCTCCTTGGTTTTGGGCGGGTTCACCGGGAAGCGGCTTTCCCTGCGCCGGAACTCCGCGTCCGAGACCTTCTCCTCCGTCATCTTCTTGAGCGTGTCTATCCAGCTGTAGCCCACGCCGTCGGAGAACTGCTCCTTCTGCCTCCAGGCTATCTCCTTGGGAAGCAGGTCCTCGAAGGCCTTGCGCAGTATCCATTTTTCAATCCGCGCCTTTCCGTCGGGGAGGGGTATGCACATCTTGTCCGCCGGGTTCAGGCCCATCGCTATGTCTATGAAGTCCTTGTCCAGGAAGGGTACGCGGCCTTCCACGCCCCATGCCATGAGGCTCTTGTTGGCGCGCAGGCAGTCGTACAGGTGCAGCTTGCTCATCTTGCGCACCAGCTCCTCGTGGAATTCCTTGGCGTCGGGGGCCTTGTGGAAGTAGAGGTAGCCTCCGAAAAGCTCGTCGCTCCCCTCGCCCGAGAGGACCATCTTTATTCCCATGGACTTTATGACCCGCGCGAGCAGGTACATGGGGGTGCTGGCCCGCACCGTCGTTATGTCGTATGTCTCTATGTGGTATATGACGTCGGGAAGGGCGTCCAGGGCCTCCTGGATCGTGAAGTGCACCTCGTGGTGGACGGTCCCGATGTAGTCCGCCGCCTTGCGCGCGGCCGCCAGGTCGGGGCTGCCTTCCAGCCCGACCGCGAACGAGTGCAGCCTGGGCCACCATGCGCCCTCGCGGTTGTCGCTTTCCACGCGCTGCCTGCTGAACTTCTGCGTGACGGCCGCGATTATGGATGAGTCCAGACCGCCGCTGAGCAGGACCCCGTAGGGAACGTCGCTCATCAGCTGGGCGCGGACGGCCGCCTCAAGGCCGTTCCTGAGCTTTTCCACGACGCCGGGGTTTATCAGCTCCCCCTTGCCGTCCGTCGCGCGGGGAGCAGACTGCACGGTCTGGTATGATTCCCAGGGGCGGGTATACCAGCGGACGGGCTTTGCCCCGCCCGGGTTTCCCGTCCCTGCGCTCTGGCCGCCGCTTTCCGGCTGGTCCGCCGTGCTGTCGCTGTCCTGGCGTCCGTCTGGCCCGGACCACAGGTAGCAGCCGTTGGGGAATTCCTCAAGGCTCACGCAATGGCCCTCCAGGGCCTTCAGCTCGGAGGCGACGTAATACCTCCCGGCCCTGTCCCATCCCTGGTACAGGGGTATGACGCCTATCTCGTCGCGGGCCACCAGGTATGCGTCCCGCTCGCTGTCGTAGAGCGCGAAGGCGAATATGCCGGAAAGCCGCTCTATCATCTCGGCGAAGTCTCCGCCGCTTTCCATGCATTTCCGGTAGAGGGGGATTATGACCTCGCAGTCGCTCTGCGTGCGGAACTCATAGCTTCCGGCCAGCTCCCTCCGCAGCTCCTTGTGGTTGTAGATTTCCCCGTTCACGGCGAGGATGAGCTTGCCGTCCCCGCTGACGAGCGGCTGCTTCCCGCTCAGGGGGTCCACTATGGCGAGCCGCTCATGGCTGAGTATCGCATTCTCCCCGCTGTAAACCCCGCTCCAGTCCGGCCCGCGGTGGCGGAGTTTCCTGGACATCTCCAGCACCTGCCCCCTCAGCTCCTCGCGCAGCCCCTCGCCAATGGGCTGGCCGCCGTCGTTCAAATCAAAAGCTCCGACAAATCCGCACATCTTCCTTACTCCCCGCCTGTTGCCGCCCATGCCGGAGCGCTTTCACGCGGCGCATGGGCTTGAGAATAAAAAAAGAGGCCGTAGACACGACCCCCGCGTTCCCGCCGGGGTTCCATCTACGACCTCTTTGTCGTAACGCCATTTATACTCCAATGTCCCCGTTTTTGTCAAGGGGCGGTTTGACAGGGGCGGAGCCGGGCAAAGCCAGTCGAAGCCAGAAGCTCCCGGGCGGGGATGTGCCGCCCCTCAGGAAACGCTGCAAAAGCTTAGAAGTTTGTGCGGCAAAAGTTTAGAAGATCGCGCGGCACAGCCCTGCCAGGACGCAGTCCCCGCAGCGGGGTTTCCGCGCGGTGCAAGTGTAGCGGCCGTGCAGCAGGAGCCAGTGGTGTGCGTCCAGGGCGTACTCCGCCGGGACCCGGACTTCCAGGCCTTCCTCCACCTCCAGCACGTCCCTTCCCGGTGCAAGCCCCGTCCTGTTGCACACGCGGAACACGTGGGTGTCCACCGGCATCGTTGGTTTGCGGAACACGACGTTCAGGACGACGTTTGCCGTCTTCCTTCCTACGCCGGCCAGCTTCATCAGGTCTTCCCGCGTGGAAGGCAGCGTTCCCCCGAATTCTTCCTCCAGCTGCCGGCTCAGGCGGATTACGTTCTTTGCTTTTGTATTGTACAGGCCTATGGGCCTGATGTAGCGAATGAGCCCTTCTTCCCCCAGCTCCAGCATCTGGCGGGGCGTGGATGCTGCGGCATAGAGGGGGGCGGTCGCCTCGTTCACGCTCTTGTCCGTTGCCTGCGCGCTCAGCACGACCGACACCAGGAAGCAGAACGGATTGGGTGCGTCCAATTCCGGCCTGGGATCCGGCATCCGTTCCTTGAGCCTGCGGAACAGCTCTGCGATTTCCGCGTCTGAAAGCCTGGCGGGGGCTGTCCGGTCAGAGCCGTTCCCGCGTCCGTCCGCCGCAGGGGTCCCCGTGCCTGCTGCTTCTTTGACGGGGGGCTTCATCCTGCGGCGCTCCGGCTTTTCATCCGCGCTATGCGCTCCCGGATGGCCTCGGGCATCTCCACGTGCGGGGCATCGGGGTGCAGGAGCCAGGTGGCCGCATAGTGGGTCGGGGAAATCCGGAACATGGGTGGCTCCTGCTCGAAGTCTATCTGCATGGCATATTTGTTGCGTGGGGCGAACGCGTCCCCGGGTGGCGGGTCCAGCATGTTGGGCGGGGTGCCGGGTATGGCGTCCAGGCTGCCCGTCGTGTCCAAATCGGGCATGGATGACAGCAATGCCCAGGTGTAGGGGTGGGCGGGAGCATAGAAGATGTCGTCGGCGGTTCCGACTTCCACAATCTTTCCAGCGTACATCACGGCAATGCGGTCGGCTACGTTTGCCACCACTCCCAGGTCGTGGGTTATGAATATGACCGACATGCCGTTGGATTCCTTGAGCGAGTTGATAAGCTCAAGGATCTGGGCCTGCACGGTCACGTCCAGAGCGGTCGTCGGCTCGTCGCATATAAGGAGTTCCGGGTGCGAGGCTATGGCGATGGCTATGACGATCCTCTGCCTCATGCCGCCTGAGAATTCGAAGGGGTACTGTCCGAAGCGTTTTTCCGCATCGCTTATGCCCACTTCCTGCATCAGCGTTATGGCGCGGTCATGGGCTTCCTGCTTGGAAAGCCTGCCGCCTCCCTCCTGCCTGCCGTTCAGCAGCATGGCCTCCGTCAGCTGCGGTCCGATTTTCATGATGGGGTTCAAGGAGGACATGGGATCCTGGAATACCATGGAGATATGCCGTCCCCGTATGCGCTTCCTTTCGAAGTCCTTCTCCGTGTACTTGAGCAGGTCCTCGCCCCTGTACAGGATTTGTCCGCCTTCAATCACGGCGTTGGGGGCCTCTATGCCCAGCAGGGCGCGCGCGGAAACGGATTTGCCGGAACCGCTTTCCCCCACTATGGCCAGGGTCTCGCCCTTTTTCAGCTCATACGAGATGCCGCGGACGGCCCTGACCATGCCTTTGTTCGTGCGGAACGATACGGCCAGATTCTTTACCTCTACGATGTTCTCTTCCATAAGAGCCCTTTCCAAAGACTTGCGGTCCGGGTCCGGCCCTACATCGTGTAGCCGGGCTTTATGACGGTGTTCTTGTCGGTAAGCACCTGGTCGTAGACTTTCGTCTTCCATTCTTCCTGCGGGACGTCCTCCACGCTGACCGAAAAGTGCGCCTTCTCGCGTCCGAGTGTCTTTGAGGCGGCGTCCAGCAGGGCCTCTGCGACTTCTTTCTTGAGCTCCATGCTCCGGCCCGGGTACATCTGAATCGTAATGTGCGGCATAAATTCCTCCATGTTGCCACGGATGCGTTTGTTCCTGGCAGCCTGCTGGATTCAGTTTACAGGAATGCGCCCCTTTAGGCAACACGGATTAATTGTTCTTCTTGAAAGAGATCCGTCTAAAAACGACAGCTCTGAACAGGCCGGTCACGGGAGTGCGGACAGCACAGTCACGGGAGTGCGACAGCCCGGTCACGGGAGTGCGACAGCCCGGTCACGGGAGTGCGACAGCCCGGTCACGGGAGTGCGGACAGCTCAGTCACGGGTGTGCAGACTGCTCAGTTACGGGTGTGCACTCCAGCTAGATTATTCTCGCAATCTAGCTAGAGTATTCTGCGAATCTAATTAGGGTGTTTGGTGCATCTAGCTAGGAAAAGCGTACAGAAGCGGGAAAACAAAGGAATGGCAATGGTGATAGGCGGAAACAGCCTCTTTCCATCATCTTTTGCCCGATGAATATAGCACTTTTTCCTGGCTTCGGCAAGTAAAGCGTCGCAGGGATGGCGGGCACTATGATTTTGATCCGGCTGTAGGCAAGGTATTTTCCATATTTCCCCGATAATTTTTTTCACGGTGACACTCTATGACACCCTTGCATGTTTATAATGACTTTATAAAACTTGTAAGGGGGTTGTTATGAAGTCTTTGGAATCGGCCGGAAAACGCTATGTCTGCATTGACCTGGAGATGACGGAGTTCTCTGCCAGGCAGAGGGGCCGTGTCCCGGGTGCGAACGGGGAAGTAATCCAGTTCGGTGCCGTCATGCTGGATGAAAACTACAACATGATTGGCAAGTTCAGTTCCTATGTGAAGCCTGATTACAGCTCCGTGACGGCCGCCATTGAAAAGCTTACGGGGATAACGAACCGTGCCCTTGAGAACGCGGACGGCTTCATGACGGTCTTTGACAAGTTCTGCTATTGGCGTGGCGACGGTGACATAACGACCTTCTGCTGGAGCAAGTCAGACTACAAACAGCTCTGGGCAGAACTCCAGGTGAAGGGCAGGCATAGGATGGACCTTTCTTTTGCCCTGAAGAACTTCGTGGATTTGCAGGAACTGTTTGGAAAGCTGGTCCGCACGAAGATCCCGGTGGGACTTGAGGCAGCGGTGAAGCTTCTTCAGATGGAATATGAGGGTCAGATCCACACGGCCTACAGCGACTCCTACAACACCGCAA
>CAMNGY010000030.1 GCA_946538795.1 uncultured Treponema sp. | reverse complement strand
GAAATCCTGGACCCAGGGAATGCTCGCGGAGAAGGTCTCGCCCGCAAACCGGGCACGGGGAAAGACCATGCCCCAGGGGACGCTGGTAATCCTTCCGTACAGCTCCCCGTTCATGAAGTTTCCTATGCGGCCGAAAGTGTAGCCCAGGGGAATGGCAACGGCCATGGCGTCAATCCACCTTCCCAGCGGTTTTTTGTGAATGGCGCACCACAGCACGATTCCCAGGAAGCCCCCTATGAAACCGCCGTGATAGGACATCCCGGCAAAGCCGCTGAATTTGCGGGTCATAGGGTCAAACGGCCAGAAGATGAGCCAGGGTTTTTTCAGGTAGTCCCCGCTCGTGTCATAGACCAGGCAGGAAAAAATTCTCGCTCCCGCCAGCAGGAACACTATGCCCCAGGCGATGAAGCTGAAGATGTCGTCCTCGGTCGCCTTGTAGCCGCCGCAATCCAGCGCGCCTTCCCTCATCAGCTTCTTGAGGATGAGGAAGGCCGTCGTGAACGCGAACACGTACATAAGGCCGTACCAGCGGATCAGCCCCAGGACGGGCACGCCCGGAAAAATTTCGGGCTGGATCCAGCCGGGATACTCTATGTACAAAGGAAGATATGATGGGAGAGTCTGCATTTCCTAAACCTTGTAGCCCTTCTTGGCCGCATCGACGAGCTTCTTCTTGAGCAAGTTGTTCTCGTTGCGAAGCTGCGTCAGCTCGTAGTTCTGCTGCTTCAAAAGCTCCACCAGCTCGCCCGTGGTCAGCGCGCCGCTGCCCGTCAGCTCCTCGATGTAGGACATCTTGGCGGCAAAGTCATCTGTCGCCTCCTCGCTCGCAAGCTCGAAGGTCTGGTCGGCGACCTGCGTCATGTCGTAGGCGGAATCGAACGCAATCGACTCCTCCTGCTTTATCTTCTCGGCTATGCGGTAAATCGCCTGCGCAATGACGGACTGGGGCTTGTAGATTATGACCGGCAGCCTGGAAGCCAGGGCCTTGTCCTGCATCGTGTCGCGGTACACGACTCCCAGATGCTCTATGTCCAGGCCCAGGAACTGGCGGCAGGAGTGGCGGATCTTTATGGCGCGGTCGGCGTCCTTGGGGTCGTCGATCATGTTCAGTATGAGCCGGGGATGGAACTTTTTCATCCGGGACTCGAACAGCTCGGCACCCTTCCTGTCCACGGACTTCAGCTCGGCAATCAGCTTGGGAATGTAGACCTTCTGCATGGCCTGGGAATTCTTGCGCATCTCCTCAAGGTAATTGTAGGCGGGGCTGCCCTTCTTGAAGGTGTTGTACATCATGCGGAACACAACGTTCTTGAGGAAGAGGTACCCGTTCAGGATTGCCGTGACGGTAGGGGCCGTCACCACTATTCCCTGAGGGGAAAGAAGGAACATGTCCAGTATCGTAAGGTGGGTCCCCGCCCCAAGGTCCAGGATGAGGTAGTCGGCATCCAGGGAGGAAAATTCCTTTATCAGCTCGTTCTTTTTGCCCGCCTTGAGCGACGTGAGCCCCGGTATCTCGGAGTCGCCCGCAATGAACGAAACGTTCTCGTAATCCGTCGGCTCTATCAGGTCCCGGAATGTTCCCTGCCCGGAGATGAAGGTTCCTATGCCCTTTTTGGAAGAAGTCTGGCCTATGACGAGATGCAAGTTAGAAGCGCCCAGATCCAGATCCGCAAGCACGACCTTCTTTCCTGCCTGCCCCAAGGCTATGGCCAGGTTCGCGCTCAAAAGGCTCTTGCCGACACCGCCTTTGCCCGAGGCAACTGGTATTATCTGCATGGGCAGAAGTGTATCATATTGTAAGAAAATCTACAAGATTTCCGCAAGGGAATAGACTTCCTCCACGCCGGAGACCAGCACTGCCCCCATTCCCATCTCAATCGGCAGCGCGAGGTCTATGTCGTAGCGGTCCCCCACGGAAAGGCATTCCTCCGGCCTGGCACCGGTCATATCAGCCGCAAGAAGGAGCATTTCCGGCGCGGGCTTGGATTTCATGCAGGTGTCCAGCCCTATTATGTCGGGAAGCCGTGAAGAAACGCCTATCACGTCCAAAGTCTTCCGGGCGGCGGCGACGGGGTTGTTCGTAACGCAGACAAGACGGTATTTTTCCGCAAGAACGTCCAGCACCCCGGCAAGGCGCGGGTCGCGCTCCAGGTACTTGCCCGGCTCCAGCAGGGTCTCCCGCCAGCGTATGCTCTCCTCTATGGGAATACCGAACGCGGTCAGCGTGTTGCCCAGGCTGATTTTCCTGCCCTGATGCTCGCTGGCCCAGCGCTTCCTGTAGTCGACTATCTCCTTCCTCATCTCGTCTTCCGGCTTGCCCCGGATGTGGGCCAGGTGGCGCACCTGCGCGTCCACCTGCTCAAAGACGTACGCGCTGCTCGTGTACAGGGTTCCGTCTATGTCAAAGATGATCGTCCTGAGATTCTTGGGGATGGAATAGATTTTCATTTCGCTGGCGTCCGCTCCAAGCCACGGGTCATCTCACCGGCCCGGCTAGAAGGCCTCCGGCTCAAAGCACTTTGCGACGGAACAGAGGGCCCTCGCCCCATCCCGGACAGACGGGAACAGCCCCATCCCCGTGAACGCGAACACAGCATCCCCGACCAGCTCCGCATCGCTGCATTCCGGGACAAGGATGTTCATGCCCGTGACGTTCGCCTTCATCTGGTTCCACTCGTCGTTGCCGGCCTGGCCTCCCGTCACGGTCATCCTGCCGGGAATCTTCTGATTCTTTTCCGCCGCAAGCGAGAGCAGGACCTTCAGGGAATCGCGCACCTGCATCGCCGTCTGGAGCATAAGGTACTTGCCCTGGTCAAAGATTGCCTTCTGCCCCGGGTTGTATATGCAGAGGTGCACCAGCTCCTCATAGGAGAATTCCTCGTACAGCTCCTGCTCTGCCCGGCTCTTGAACTGGCTGAAGCGCGACCCGCTCTCCGGCAGCAGGACGCTCGCGTTCCACAGGCCGGGAATCACCGAAGGAAGGGTCCTTACATCGTCGCCCTCAAGGGGCGTGTCGCTGCAGAAGTTTATTCCCTCGCTGGAACCGGCCCTGTCGCACAGAAGCCCCGGCTCCAGGGTGTTCGTCCCGACCATCGCGCTGATGAAATCCGGTGCCCCGCAGTAGACAGGAAGCCCTTCCCGGACATTGGGCGCTATGTATTCCCTCAGCTTTCCTGCGAACGCTCCGGGCTTTACGAATGGCGGGAGCTTTGCGGCCTCTTTCTCCGAAAAACCAGCCTTGAGCAGGGCCTCCTTGGTCCAGTAGGCCGTTCTGTAGCGGTCCTCGGGCAAAATCGTCAGGTTGGCCCCCGTCAGCTTGTGGATGAGATATTCGGGACAGGAGTAGATGTAGCGGCTGTCCTTCCACGCATCGGGGTAGCGCCGCTTGAATTCCTTGATGCGGGGGATAAAGAGGGAGCCGCCAACATCGGCATCATCAACGCCATCGCCGGTATCATCTTCACCGTCTTCGGCATCGCCGTCGGCCTCATCCTCGCCATCTTCATCTTCACCGTCATCGTCCCAAGTCAGGGTATCGCCGCAGCCGTCGCCTCCCACAAGGGTAGGCCCGTTTCCGCTGATGCAGAGGGCATCGACCTCACGGGAATCCAGCTGGTCGCAGATGTCGAACATCAGCTTCTCCAGCGTGAAGGTCCAGTCTCCCGCCACCCACTGGCTGCCCCTCATAAGCAGCTTCTGACGGGTGCGGGCAAGAACCTCCCCCCCGCTGCTTATCGCGGCGGCTTTCATGGAGGAAGTTCCTATATCGATGGATATGACCGTCTCAGACATTTGCCTGAGGGGACGCCGCCTCCCCCTCCTTCTGATCCGCCGGCGTTGAGACCTTGATAAGCTTGTCGATTATCGTGCGGTTGTCAAGCAGGTCGCCCAGCGACTGCTCGTGGTGCAGGCGGGTTATGACGTTGGCGAACAGGCCGGACACGTTGGTGCTTATGTACCACTCCCGCTTGAGCAGCTCCGAGTGGAAGACCGCGTTCGTCCCGATTATCCTGTAGAACAGCCCCTGCTTGTAGGCCTCGTCGAACTGCTCGATGGCGTTCCCGGTGAAGAAAGGCAGGCTTATGGCCGCTATGACCTTGGTCGCCCCCTGCTCGTGCAGGAAGGTCATCGCCTTGAGCAAAGTCCCGCCGGTGCCCAGCATGTCGTCCGCAAGGAAGGCAACCTTTCCCTTCACGTCGCCCAGCAGCTTTATGCTCTTGATGTTGGAATTCTTGGCATCCTGGGTGACCACCGAATAGTCCCTCTCCTTGTAGATCATCGCCAGGGGCTTCTTGAGCCCTGTCGCATAGAACTTGTTCCGGTCAATCGCGCCCGTGTCGGGGCTGACCACGACAAGGTCCTCCTTGGTCAGGTCAACGGCCTTGGCAAGCTCCCGGATTATCTGGTAAGAGGCGTGCAGGTTCTCGCAGTGGGTGTGGCTGAAGGCGTTCACTATCTCGCGGGAATGCAGGTCCAGCGTGATAATGCGGTTCACGTCCATGTTCTCGTAGATGTGGCCCAGCAGGGCGGCGGTAAGGCCCTCGCGCCCCTTCTTCTTGTGCTGGCGGCTGTAGGGATAGACCGGAAGGACCAGGGTAATCTGCTTGGCCCCCGCCTGCCGTACCGTATCGATCGTCACGAGGAGGGCCATCACGTGGTCGTTGACGCTGAGCCTCAGCTCGTTTTTCCCGTCGTTGAATTTTATGGGCTCGTGGTTCTCGACGTCCTGGAATATGAACACGTCCTTGCCCCTGATGCACTCAAGCAGCTCGCACTTGAACTCCCCGTTGGCAAAATACGTGTTGCGGGCGTTCACCTTGAATACCGGCGGCCTGTACTTGTCCGTCATTCCCCGGACGCAGAGGTCGCTCGTGTGCATGTCGTTGTCCAGGTTCATCTGCTGGACAACGTTTTCCTTGTCAAGGTTGTAGCGCTTGGAAATGACATCGCTCTTCAAAGAGAAGCGGTGCTTGTACATGTGGCGAAGATGGGTTATAACCTCATTCGCAAAAGACTCGCCGCCCGGACAGGCCACTACGGCAAGGTTGGTAGGTTCAGAATACGGCATTATTCCAGTCCCCCTGTAAGATATTGTCTAATTCTATCAGCTTTTCAATGAAGCGACAAGGGGACGGAGCAAAGTATAAAGAATTCGCCGTTTTATCCCAGTTTTCATAGCCCGGGCTCCCCACCGGGGGAACCGGGAAGCTGCCGCCCGGCCGGAAGGACCGGACGGTACGGCAGGGGAAACGAGTCCGGCCGTCCCGCGCGGGAACGGACCCGCTAATACGGCACGGAAAGCGAGAAAATCAGGCCGAACATGACGAGCGGTTCGTCCTTCGTGGAGGACCAGGTGACATTCCCGTAAGTGTAGCTGGCACCACCGAATATGTAGGGGACGGTAAGCGTTATGTCCAGATGACGCAGACCCGTGTACGTGAGGCTGGGCAGTAAATAGCCCTGCTTGTTGACGGGATTGTACCACCAGCGCACAGCCGGGGAAAAATCCGACCGCATGGCATGGGACCAGCCCAGCGAAAGACCTATGTCATGGTTCATCCGGTTGCCTTCGGGCAGCTTGGGATCGTATGAGACCTGGTATTCCGCCGCAAAACCGATTTTTCCGTAGCGGCTCGTTTCTATTATGCGGCTTATCCCGCCGACCAGCTTTACGTAATCCAAGTCCGTAGGGTCGTCAGGATTCACATGGGCTTTTCCCCACAGAAAGGCATGGTTCCTGAATATGTCCATGGTCAGCGACAGTCCCACCGCCGGCCTCATGTAGTATTTGTCGCTGGTCGCCCACTTCCTTCCGAACAGCTCTATGGACAAGGGGCCTATTGGGTACTGGACCTTCCCTGCGAACGAAAGGTTGTCCTTGGTCATCTCGTTCCCGATGTTGTACATGCCCACGCCCTGAATCTCGCCCTTCCAGACAGGAAGGGTGATTATAGCGTCGAACCTGTTGCCCGTGGACGTTTCGTCCGCATAGGGGTTGACCACCGTGCCGTCCCCCTCATCGTCCAGGATGTTCGTGTCGAAAATCTGCGAGATTCCCCAGGCCGTTCCCGTCTTTCCGGCCGTGATGTAGAGCTTGTCGTTCATTATATAGTCAAAGTAGAGGGAAGTCAGCTCAAAGTTGAAGGCAGGGAATTCGCTGTAGAAGCTCCCGCGCACAACAAAGTCATCGAAAGGCTTTGCAGTGAAGCCCAATGTGTTCGAGAGGGTGAAAAAGGGCGACAGGCTGCCCTCCGGGAAAATCTTGGCGGCAAGTCCGCCTTTCGCGCTCAGGTTTCCCCACCAGTCTATTTTCTTCTCGCTGTCAGCCACCGCGTTTGCAGGTGCCGTCACGGGGGCGGACTCCACGCCGACCTGATCCTCGGCATTGTCAAACAGGCCCTGAAGGCCTTCGTCCATGTCAGTGGAAGCTATGCCGGCATTCTCCGTGGCCACAGGCTCAACGGGAGCGGGCGCAGGTTCGGCCGCCACGGGAGGAGCCGCCTCCACAGGGGCCGGGGCCGCCTCTACCGGCGCAGGCTCAGCGGAAGCAGGAGCAGGCTCGGTCGCCACGGGAGGAACAGCCTCCACAGGAGCCGGGGCCGCCTCTACCGGCGCAGGCTCAACGGGAGCTGGCGCAGGCTCGGCCGCCACGGGAGGAACAGCCTCCACAGGGGCCGGGCCCGGCTCTACCGGCGCAGGCTCAGCAGGAACGCTGTCGGTCCAGTAATCCGGATATTCATCCGCATAGGAGTCATCGTCATCCCATTCGCTTGTATCGCTGTAAACGCCCTCGCCGGAATCAGCGTCAAAGCCCACGTCCACCCTGGACATATTTGCCGAAACGGCCCTGGTATCGCTGTAAATCCCGTCACCGGAGTCGGCGTCGAATGCCGTACCGGCTACCTTGGCGGACATCCGCCTGGTGTCGCTGTAGATTCCGTCGCCGGAATCAGGATCATACGGCATGATAACCGACGAAGAATAGGCCCGCCGGTCGCCGTAGCCGTCCCCGCCGGAGTCGGCATCAAAGCCGGACGCACAAAGACGGGTATCGCTATAAATCCCCAAGCCGGAGTCAGCGTCAGATGACTCCGCCCCAAGAGGAGGCAATGGAAGCTTTTCGGAAAGTGTCATAAAAAACAGAGCACTTGCGGCGACCAAACCTGCCCTGGGAAAGCCTTGGTGGGGAAAAGACATTACCTGCTCTGCATCTCTACATATTTTTTGGTGTACACGCTGTCCTTCTGCTTGTCGAACGAAACGTTGGAGATCGTGATCTGCGTCTGCTCGAACTGCATCTTCCCGTTGATTTTCTTGCCGCGTAGATTGTCAACGACTACCATCTTGCTCGGAACCGAATGGTTCTTGAACAGCTGGTAAGAAGGTATGGCGGTAGTGCGCAATAGCTGCCCCGAAAGGCTGTAATCTTCTTTCATACGGATAAGGCCGTCTTCCTCGGTGACCCACAGCTTGATCGTGGGATAGTTCACGTTCTTGCTGCTGGCCGTCAGGGTAAACAGGATGCAGTCCAGCTTGCCCAGCTTGACCTTATCGGTCTTGTCTATCTTGTAGTTCTTGCTGTAGTGCTGGGGAGTGAAGTCAGCCGGGGTGGCATTGGTCCCGCCCACGTTGTCCTTGGAGGACGTGAACACGAACTGGCGGTCGGAGGGATCGTAGAACCAGATGTTGTTGTCAAACTGGACGTATCCTTTGCCCCTGTCCTTCTCCGGTCCCGTTATGAGGATGGTATATGCGTCCGCGTCATCGCGCCGGTACATGACGACCGTCGTAGTGGACTTGCCCTGTCCGGGCTTCTCCTGGACGAGCGAGTAGTTGGCGGCAAAATCCGTCCCATAAAACGAAGTCGTCTCATCGACCTTCTTCAGCAGCTCCTTCGCCGCCGAGGCAGACATGTCGGCCGCGAAAGCCGAACCTGCCAGTATGGCTGCGGAAAGCACGAATATCGATTTCAAAACACCCTTTTTCATTTTCTTCTCCTCATGAAATGTAATTGGCTAGTTGCTATGCCGTCGTTGCCAGCGCTCCGACCGGACTGATGTGGACGGCATTACGAATAGTAAACAACGTTGTGGAAATCGTAGTTACAATCACAATCAAAAAGAGAAGCACAGATTTCAATATATTTATGGAAGGGATGAGATGGCTTTTCGTCAGGAATATCTCAAAGGCGGAGACGAACGTCATGTTCATCCGGGACAGGCCCCAGCTGGCAAGCAGGGCGACGACCAGCCCGGCAAGGAAGCCCAGGACCAGCAGATAGAAGGATTCCGTTATGAATACCATCCTGACCCCCAGGTGCTTCATACCCAGGGCGCGGAAAGTCCCTATCTCCGTCGTGCGCTTTATGACGATTATGCGGTAGGTGCTGCCCATCCCCACGCCTATTATGACCAGCAAGATGAAGATTATCAGGTTCACCACGGCCTTGAGGGCATCGATTATGAACTGCAGGTCCTTTATGTTGGAGTCCAGCGGAATCAGGCCGTACAGCTCCCCCGCCTCCGCATCCCAGTCGTGGATCGCGTCGCGGAAGTCCTCCTTGTCATCCGTCAGAGGAAACATATTGTAGACAGCCTCCAGCTTCTTTTGCAGGTTCACCATGTCCTTCTTGCCGAAATCCCCGCCCGGGAAATAGGCGCTTATGCGGTTCACGTAATCCTTGCCCCTGTCTATGAGGGACTCAAGGGCCTTTATGTCCACGTATGCCGTGTAGGTCCCGAAGACGCTGGAATCGCAGAATATCCCCGCTATTATGACATCCCCCGTGTTCATGTAGCCGTCCTCGGTCGTGGTCTGGAGGATAAGGGAATCCCCCGCCTTCGCGCTCAATTTATCGGCAAGAAACTCAGAAATCAGTATCCCGTTCCTGCCGGGAAGCTCCCCTATGCCCCCCTCCGTGATGTTCAGCCCCGAAAGCAGTTTGTTCTCGGAATTGAAGTCCACGCCCCGGAACTGCCACAGCCTGGTCTCGACGCCCTCAAAAATCAGGGTGGAGCTTGTAGCGTCGCAGTCTATGCGCTTGTAGAACTCCGCATCCTGCTCTATCAGGGAATCCAGAGTGGAAATCTTCTCCTCCACGTCGGGAATTCCGCCAATGCTGCTGCGCC
>CAMNGY010000029.1 GCA_946538795.1 uncultured Treponema sp. | reverse complement strand
GACCGAGTTCACCGACGGCGCGCAGATCGTCTTCACCAAGAACCCCAACTACTGGGACGCGGCGCACATCACCTTCGACCAGATTGTCTGGCACCTGATCGAGGACGCGAACACCTCGTACAACGCCTACAACCAGGACACGCTCCAGATGATAAAGGACGTGCCGACCGAGGAGATTCCCTCCCTGCGCGACGGCGGCGAGTTCCACCTGGAGCCGCTCATGGGAACCTACTACGTCACCTTCAACACGCAGAAGGCCCCCTTCGACAACCAGAAGGTACGCCAGGCCCTCTCGCTCGCGATCGACCGCAAGTACGTCGCCGAGACGGTCATGCAGGGGACCTATACCCCTGCCAGGAACTTCGTCGGCCCAGGTGTCTCCGACGCTGCCCCCGGCTCCTCCTTCGAGCAGGTGACCAAGCAGAAGTACGGCGACCACTTCGACACCGACAACTACGCCTCCGACCTCGCCGAGGCCAGGAAGCTCCTCGCCGAGGCAGGATACCCCGACGGGAAGGGCTTCCCCGCCTTCGAGTACCTGACCAACGACGCCGCCTACCATAAGGCCGTGGCGGAATACCTGCAGGCGGCATGGGGCGAGCTCGGGCTGACGATGAAGGTCAACATCCAGGAATGGAAGACCGTCACCGCCGACCGCCGCTCCGGCAACTTCGACTTGGCCCGCAACGGCTGGGTCTACGACTGGGACGACCCCTCCAACATGATCAACCTGCTTGAGACCGGCAACGGCAACAACGACGGGAAGTATTCGTCCAAGGAGTTTGACAAGTTCGTCGACATGGCCCGCAACGAGACCGACGTCGCCAAGCACTACGACTACCTGCACCAGGCCGAGCAGGTGCTGCTGAAAGACGCGGCCATGGCCCCGGTCGCCTGCTACACCGAGTTCTGGCTGCAGAAGCCGAACCTGAAGGGGACCTGGCACTCTCCCTACGGCTACTGGTACTTCATGTACGGAAGCCTGGAGTAGTATGAACCGCTGACAATAGTCAGACAATAAGAAAGCCCCCGGTACGCCGGGGGCTTTCTTTTCGGTGAGGGGCTGATCTTTTGCAGGGCGGCAGCAGCCGCCCTTTTTTTGTGACCTACAGGTATTTTTCCAGTATTTCCATCATCTTGGGAATTTCATAGGGCTTTGCAAGATGCTCGTTCATGCCGGCCTCCATCGCTTTTGTCCTGTCCTCGCTGAATGCGTTCGCGGTCAGGGCGATGATGGGGATGCCTGCTTTCACCGGATCGTCCATGGCGCGGATTTTCCTTGTCGCCTCGTAGCCGTTCATTATGGGCATCTGTATGTCCATCAGTATGAGCTTGTAGTAGTCCGGGGGATTGGATTCCATCATGCTGACGGCTTCGGCCCCGTTGTTGGCTATCTCCACTTCCAGCCCCACGCGCTCAAGGATGGCCTGGGCTATCATCTGGTTGGTGGGCGTGTCTTCGGTCAGCAGCACCCTGTTTCCCGAGAAATCCCTCTGGTTTTCGCCGAAGTCCACCTGGACGCACGGGTTCTTGTTTATCTTGAAGGGAATTATTACCGTGAATTCGGAGCCTTCCCCTTCCTTGCTTTTTACGGATATGCTGCCGCCCATCATCTGGACAATCCTTTTTGTTATGGACATGCCCAGTCCCGTTCCCTGTATTCCGTTCACCGTGGTGCTGTTCTCGCGGGTGAATGCCTGGAAGAGCACCTTCTGGAATTCCTCGCTCATGCCTATCCCGGTGTCCCTTATGACGAAGCGGTAGTAGGTCTGCTGCCCGTCCTGGACCTCGTCCCCGCTTTCGTCCTGCTCATGCAGCTCCAGCTCCACCCTGCCCTGTGCCTGCGTGTACTTTATGGAGTTGCTCAGGAGGTTCAGCAGGATCTGGTTCAGCCTGAGCTTGTCAGCCATGACGTCAGGGTGGACTATGCTGGTCTTTACGGAAAGGCTGATCTTCTTAGCCTTTATGTCCGCGTCTATTATGGTCTTTATCTCCTCGATGATCTGCGTGAGGTTCACCTCGCCCTCGCATATCGTGGTCTTGCCGCTTTCTATGCGGCTCATGTCCAGCACGTCGTTCAGGAGGGAGAGCAGGTGCTGGCTGGAAACGGAGATCCGCTTAAGGTAATCGCCCACAAGCTCCTTGTTGTCCAGGTTCTCAGAGGCCAGGGCGGTGAAGCCGACGATCGCGTTCATGGGCGTGCGGATGTCGTGGGACATGTTGTTCAGGAAGGTGGTCTTGGCCCTGTTGGCCTGCTCCGCTGCCCTGAGCGCGTCCTTGGACAGCATGGAGTCACGCAGGAAGAACATGATTACCAGGAACAGTATGATGCCCAGGACAGCGGCCGTGACGCCTATGTTGTCGATGATCAGGTCCGTGAATGTATAGGTGTACAGGCTTTCACGGTAACGGAAGGTCAGGTTCCGTATGTAATCCTCCCCCAGCACGCTGATCCCGCGGTTCAGGAGCCTCAGGAGCCCCTCGTTGCCTATCATGACCCCGAATGCCCTGTCGGAGCTGACGGGTATCTGGCGCGCCCCGAGGGTCCTGTACTTGCGGTTCTTGAGTATGTCACTCCTGTATGTGTTAAGCGTGGTGCAGTCCACCTTGCCCGAAAGGACCGCGTTCAGGCAGTCCTCTATGGTCGGGTAGAACGTTACCTGCGCGCCGGGGAATTCGGTCTGCACGTGGTAATACTGCATGCTGTTGTTCTTGTTGACGGCAAAGTGCTTGGAGTTGAAGCCCTGGGAAACATGGTCCCTGGGGATGCTCGCGGGATTGTATACCAGCTCGATGGATGTGGAGACGACCGGCTTGGACTGGTATATCCCGTTCTCCTCCGAGAAATAGAGGCCCCCTCCTACGGGGAAAACTGCGTCCAGCTTCTGGTCGCAGAGCGCGCTTATCATTCTTTCGGAGTTTTCGTAGCTTATGAATTCCAGGGAAAGGCCGCTTATGTCCAGGCTGCCCAGTATCTCCATCACCAGGTCACTGATCAGGCCTGTGACCGAACCGTCGGGGGACCTGTCGCAGAAGGGCATGTAGTTGTCCAGGTAGCCGATCCTGAGCGTCTTGTGCTCGGCCAGCCAGTTTTTTTCCGCATGCGAGAACGAGCGGCTTGAGATGCTTGTCGGGTAATATTTGGTGCGCAGTATGTTTATGTAGTTCGGCTCGTCCCCGGACAGCAGGATCTGGGCCTCGTTGAGCTGCTCCAGCAGGTCGGGCCGGCCCGGGGTGACGCAGAGGTAATAGTCCGTCGTGCCGAACTGACAGAGCACCTCGGCGTGGTTCCGCCTGGAGGCTCCGTCACCTTCCGCCGCCATCATGTCCAGTTTCTTGTCGTCGAAGGCGGCGAAAAGCTGGTCATAGGCATCGAACGGTATGACCTGGGCCTGTATATTATGGTTGGCCAGGAAGTTTTTCAGGGTCGCAACTATCGCGCTGTTCAGGACCCCTATGGTCCTGCCGTTCATGCTGGGGTAGGACGATGTGATGTCGTCGGCATCCTCGTGCTTCAACAGGCTGAGCGACTCGTTGCCCATGGGGAATTCGGGGTACAGCACAAGGCCTTCCCTGTCCTCGTGCCATGCAAGGCCGGCCAGCAGGTCCACCTTGCCATTAAGGAAAAGCTCGTACAGCTCGCCGAAGCTTCCGTACACGTATTCGTATTTCCATCCGGTGTATTCGGAAATCTTCCTGTAATACTCGTAGGCGTAGCCGGTCTTGTAGGCCCCCTGCCTGGCCCCTTCCTGGAATATCTCGTTCTCATAATAGCCGACCCTCACGACTTTTGCGTCCTGCGCGCGGCAGGGCAGGGCGGACAGGACAAGCATGGCGGAAAGCAGCAGGCAGGAAAGCCGGAAGCGGTTCATACGGGATATTATAGCACAGAAACGGCAACAATGCCACAGGTTTGGCAGACATATGGGGGGGCTGCGCGGCGAAATACGGGGCGGGCTACGGCAGAATCCGGCGGGGCGGGCGGAAACGGCTTCCGCCCCGGCATGGTTATGGGAGTGCGGTCTTGTACAGGCCCGTCCGCCATTCGTCGCCCCAGAAGTTGGACGAAAAGTAGATGTAGAGGATGCCGTTCCTGACGAAGCCCGACGAGCGGTAGCAGTTCCTTATGACGGGGGCAGGGTCCAGGACCCATCCGGCCAGGTCGCGGCTGCGGGCGACGTGCAGGAAGTAGCGGCCACCCTTGCCGTCCTTGCCAGGGGCGACCAGGCAGAGCAGCATCACCCAGCCGTCCCCCCCGTCGGGAAAAACGTCCAGGTGCCAGGGCATGAGGCCTTCCGGTATGCCTTTCACCTGCACCGGGACGGCCCCTGCAAAATCAAGCCCCGAAAGGTCCCCCGCCTCCCCGGTGGCGAGGATGCGGTGCCCCTTCCCGTAGTTCCCCATGACGAAAAAGCAGCGGCAGCCTTCCCCCGTCCAGATGACGGCGGGGGACACAATCAGGTCGTCGCTCTTTCCGGCCGGGGCCTGGCGGTACAGGACACTGCGCTCCCAGGAAAGGCGGTCGCGGCTCTGCAGGACGACGACGTTCTGGTAGTCGGGGCGCACGGTCTCAAGGTAGACCAGGCTGTACACGCCGTCATGCAGGGTGATGTCCGGGTCGTCGTTGTGGTCCTTCTCCGGCGGAGGGGCCAGGGGGTTCAGGCCCGGCCTTTCCTCGTAGAAACGGATGCCGTCGTCCGACAGGACGACGCAGGGATTCTCGTGGCTGTCATCGGTGAAAGGGTAGGGCGTGCAGGCAAGTACGTACTTGCCGATCGTGCCGTCAAAGAAGATGTCCGGGTGCACGATCTGCCCCGTGCCGTCGTAGGTGGGGATGTCCAGGCGCAGCTTCCTTCCGAGGGGCAGGTCCGCGAGCGGCTTTCCCCCCGTGGGGGCGTAGCTCAAGCTGTAGGCAGGACCTGCCAGAAGCCGCATCAATCGTGTCTTTATCCCGAACATAGGGCAGATTGTAGCACATTCCGGGGGGAAGAATCAACGGAGGGAGGAGGCGGGGAAGAAAAGTCGTGCCAAAAAGTGTGAATTCCGCAGATTTTCATGTGTCGAAAAATGTAATTTTCCGCTTGAAATTTACACTTTTCAATATATAATGAAATCATGAAGCGCAAAATCGTGTCCAGGCTCCTGGAATGGAAGGATTCTCCTGAGCGCAAGCCCCTCATCCTTCAGGGAGCCAGGCAGATTGGAAAGACCTACATCGTCTCGTATTTCGCGGGACTCGCTTACAAAGGCTCCGTCTACTGCAACTTCGAGAAAGAGAAAAGCCTCGCCTCCCTGTTCGGTGAGCTGTCGCCCAAGGCCATATTAGCGAAGCTCTCAGGCCTGAGGCGGCAGCAGATCCTGCCGGGCGAGACCCTGATTATCTTTGACGAGGTTCAGGCATGCCCGGAGGCCCTCACGTCGCTCAAGTATTTCTGCGAGGAGGCGAACGAATACCATGTCATAGCGATGGGATCCCTGCTCGGGGTATCTGTGAACAGGGGGGAGAGCAGCTTCCCGGTGGGGAAGGTCCAGTTCATGGACATGTACCCCATGGACTTCGAGGAATACCTGCTTGCCAAAGAAGAGGATTTCCTTTTGGGGAGAATCAGGGAATGCTGCGGGGCTTTCTTGCCCCTGGAGGAGGCCCTGCACGAGAAAGCCCTCGCCCTGTACCGGGAGTACCTGTTCATCGGCGGAATGCCTGCGGTCGTGTCGGAGTACGCCAAGACCGGCAATGCACAGCTCGCCTCAATCCTCCAGTCGGAAATCCTTGAGTCCTATCAGAATGACATGGGCAAATACAACAAAAAGAGCGAGATAGCGAAGACGAGGCGGGTCTACCAGAACATAAGCACACAGCTTTCAAAGGAGAACAAAAAGTTCCAGTACAGGTACATAAAGTCCGGCGGGCGAGCGGCGGAGTTCGAGGACGCGATAGAATGGGTGTGCCTTGCGGGCATAGCGAGGCGGGTCTTCCGCCTGGAGCACGTCAGGCTTCCCCTCAGGGCAAACAGCTCGGAAGGCGACTTCAAGTTCTATGCGAGCGACACCGGCCTGTGCTGCAGGATGCAGGATCTTCTGATTGACGACATACTCTACGACAACCCCATGCTGCATGACTTCAAGGGCGGCCTTACGGAAAACTACGTCTGCTCCCAGCTGGTGGCAAACGGCCTGGACCTGTACTACTGGACGAGCGGGAACCAGGCGAAGGTGGACTTCATCACGAGGATAGGACAGGACATAATACCCATAGAGGTGAAGTCGGCCGCGCACACCCAGGCCAAGAGCCTTTCCGTCTATGCGGACACATACAATCCCGCGTACAGCATCCGCATATCTGCCAGGAATTTCGGATTCGAAGGCGGGATAAAATCCGTCCCCCTGTATGCGGCATTCTGCGTGGGAAGCTGACGGCGCACCGTTCGTTGCGCGCTCTCCGGCGGCGGCTACCAGGGGCGGCCAGGGACATTTAGGGAGGCCCGTTTGTTACGGGCGTTTCCGTGCGCACCGTCAGTTACAGGCGCTCGTTTGGGACGGCTGCCGGCTGATTCTCTTGCGGGCCGTCCCCGGGTGACAGGCAATAGCCCTCTCCGTGACTTCCCGGAGGCGACGATTCAGGGCCGTCCCCGGGTGGCAGGCAATAGTCGGCCAGGCTCATCCTGAAATACGACTCCATCGCGGCGATGTAGGCATCGTTGCCGTCCTTCGTCAGGTTCGCGTCCATGAGCGCCCGTTTCTTTCCGGCCCGTATCCGAATCTCGTCCGGCATACCCGTCCTCATGCCCGCCCAGACGACCTTGGTTCCGCCACGGATGAGCATGAACTTGAGCCAGATGTCATCGGCGTTCAGGCACAGGCGGGCGGCCAGCTCTTCGTCCAGGGCTTCCGCCGGGAGGCAGTGCGGGGGAAAGAGGCTTCCCGCGCCGTTCGTTGAAAGAAGCGCGTGGGTCGGCCGGCGCACGCTCCCGGTTTCATGCAGCCAGTCGCGGTAGGGCAGGATGCGCCCCCCCTCCTGCCGCATCAGGTGGACCCTGTGGGCTGCGAGCGCGCCCGGGTTCTTCTCGTGCGCCTGCCACAGGCTTTTCACCATGTCCCGGCAGTAAATCAGGTCATCGTCCGCGGTTATTATGCAGTCGCCGGGAAATTCCCGCATCGCGTACATATATTTCTTGTGGGGGCGCAGGTCCCCGCCCACGTATCTCACCGTAAGCCCTTTCTTCGTCAGCGAGAGCAGGCGTTTGGGCAGGGGAACGCCCTCGCAGTCCGCCCCCAGGTACAGGATGATCCTGTCAGGCTTCATCGTCTGCCTCATGAGCGACTTGACGCACAGGTGCAGGGTGGCAAGGCGGGGCGGGAAGCTGGTGAGCGATATGGTCAGGGAAAAATCCCGCTTCTCCGTGTTCAGGGCCTTGCCAACGGGCACGATAGAGTAGAAGAGCTTCTGGGCGGCCCATTTGACGCGGATGCGGACAAAGCGGCAGGCCCTTTTGACAAGGCTCACGGACTTGCCGCCCCGGCCGGCAGAACTGCCGCTGCGGGGAAAAGGATGCGGGGACTCCTGTTTGCCCCCGGGCATGTTGCCGGACTTGCCGCCCTTGGCCCTGGGCAGGATTGGAATCCGTCCTGCCAGCTTATGCGCATAGTACGGCAGGGCGGCGATGGGGGACCGGTACGCCTCCACGTTCCAGCAGGAATCCTCCGTGCCCCCGAAGCGGCTCTTGTAGGGTTGCCGGCCCCCGCCCAGGAAGAGGGAGCGCTTGCCCTTCGCGACGAGCCTTTCCAGAACGAGGGCATAGAGATGGAAACCGGGGGAGAATTCCTCCAGTTCCGGGGCGTATGTCAGGTTCTCAAGGAAGACATCCTGCCCCTGCTCGCAGCTGAAAACTATGGCGATTGTCCGTTCCCCGCAGGTCCAGGTGTAGGCGTTCGTGACATGATAGGACGAAAGGTATTCCTCCGGGGAAAGGCCGTATTCGCGGCCCATGAGGACGCGCTTGAAGTCAAAGAAAGCCTTGACGACGGAAACCGGTATGCTGCCAGCCCCCGCGTATTCGGTCATGACAAGCTCTTGTTTGCCGGGCGCATCCGCCGTAACGACTTCATTTGTTTCATCCGCTTTGCCCCTGCTGCCGTCAGGCCCGCTGCCCGTGCCCAGCCTCTCCAGAAGGATTTTCTCTTCCCGCCGCCTGTTGTAGCGGGACTTCCGCGACATCCTGCCCCAAAGCTCCTCAGCGGTTGCGGGGAGTGGGACCTTCCAGTGGTTTGCGGGATGGTTCCGGCGGACGTATCTCTTGCCCAGCGGATTCAGGGAGCAGTCCCAGCTTATGCGCTTTACATGGAAGCGGGCGAACACGAAAGCGCAGAGCTCCTCAAGGGATGCGGTGGAGGCATCCGAAAGGAACAGGCCCAGCCTGGCCTCCTTTCCTTCGACATGGAGGGGGACAAGGAGCCTTCTGCCTCCGTCCTCCAGCTCAAGGAGCGTGTATGTACCGTAAAGCGAGCCGAAGCGGTTCTGGATCACGTCAGGCGTTACCTGCGCGTCCTCTTCCGGCCCGGCTTCCTCCGCCGCGATTCGAACCATAGGAAAGACATTATAATGGAAAGGAGCCTTGTCGGCAAGGATGCGTACGGAGGCTTGCAGGGCTTGTGCGTGGGGCAGTGCGCGTTGGCTGGGGGAAACAGCGCCGGCAGGCAGGGGACAGTGCGAAAGGGACGGATCCGGGCGGCGCGACAAGAAGAGTGATATGCGGCGCGGCAGGGAGCGGCCGGAACAGGTCCTGGCGGGAAAACGCAGGGGGCCGGCGGCAGGGGGCAGGGAACAGGGAAAACGCGCGGGAAAATTGAGACAGAAGGGCGGAAAACAAAAAAGCCAGCGCCCGGCGGACCGGTGCTGGCTTTCACTGATAAGGATGAGCATGTGTGAATGTATGAGCGGCAAGTTGCCGGGCCCGGCCTGTCTTATTGCTGGAGGCGCTCTGCCTTATTGCCGGAGCCGCTCTGCCTTGTTGCCGGAGCCGCTCTGCCTTGTTGCCGGAGTGGCTCTGCCTTATTGCCGGAGCCGCTCTGCCTTATTGCCGGGGGCGCTTTCATTCAATTGGAATATGGACAAGCTTTTCTATCACCTCGCGCACGGCCCCGTCGCCCCCCTTCCTGGAAGACACGAATC
>CAMNGY010000028.1 GCA_946538795.1 uncultured Treponema sp. | reverse complement strand
TGACGCGAACGTAGGCGGGGGAAAGGGCTTTGACACGTACCCGCTCTATGCCCTGGGCTTCATGCAGAAAAGCACGGGGCCCGGCAAGGTGGAGATGCCGGACGTGACAAAGCTCCGCGTCCCGGGAGCCGGGGACTAGGTTCCGCAGGAATTTTGCCGCCGGGATGCGGCAGGGATGGCGGGGCAGCACGCCCGGATTGATTTTTTTTCCTATTTAACGGATACTGGGGGCATGGAAACACGCAACATATTCGACAACCTTTCGCCCATCGACCACCGCTACTCGCTCTCTGAAGCCAGGGCGTTCGAGGGCCTTTCACGATACATCTCCGAGGAGGCCGGCATCAAGAGCTGCGCCAGGTGCGAGTCCGCCCTGGTAAAGGCCCACCTCAAGCTTCGCGGCCAGTTGACCGCCGCCATAGAGAAGGAGCTTGACTCCGTCGCCGAGGCGATCGACCCGGAGGAGGTCTACCGCGAGGAGGAGAAGACCCGGCACAACATCCGCGCCCTCGTCAACGTGATGAAGACCAAGGTCAGCGCGGACATCGCCCCCCTCGTCCACCTGGGCGCGACGAGCGTGGACATCCTGGACACCGCCCTGTCCTGCCGCATGAGGGACGTGACGCAGAATGTCGTCCTCCCCTCGCTGATCGCGCTGGAGAAATCCCTCTGCGCCATCGCCGACCGCGACGCGGAGACCCCGCAGGTGGGCCGCACGCACGGGCAGCACGCCGTCCCGATCACATTCGGCTGGTCGGTCGCGGAGTTCGTCTCCCGCCTGGGCAAGTCCATCCTGCGCATTGACGAGCTCTCGCGACAGCTCAAGGGCAAGCTCGCCGGGCCGGTCGGCTCATACAACGGCCCCAGCATGATAGTCAAGGATCCCGAGCAGCTTGAGGCCGAGTACGTGCACTTCCTGGGCCTGGAGCCGTCCGAGTACTCCAACCAGCTCGTGGAGCCCGAGTACCTGCTCCGCCTGCTGCTTGAGATGAACGTCGCATTCGGCATCATCGCGAACCTCGCGGATGACCTGCGCAACCTGCAGCGGAGCGAGATAGGGGAGGTCTTCGAGTATTTCTCGTCTACGCAGGTCGGCTCGTCCACCATGCCCCAGAAGCGGAACCCCTGGAACAGCGAGCACGTCAAGTCGCTCTGGAAGGCGATGAGCCCCCGCGTCCTGACCTTCTACATGGACCAGATCTCCGAGCACCAGAGGGACCTGACCAATTCCGCGAGCCAGCGCTTCATCGCGGACTACGTGGCGGGTTTCACGATGGCCGTGGACAGGATGCAGTCGGTCGTCTCCGGCCTGCAGGCCGACAAGGAGGCCATGGCCCGCAACCTGGACGGCGCGGGCGGAAAGGTGAAGGGCGGGGTCCTCGCCGAGCCGGCCTACATCCTTCTCGGCGAGGCGGGCGTGAGCGACGGCCACGAGGTCATCCGCAAGATTACCCTTGAGGCCGAGAAGTCCGGCAGGACCTTCTTCGAGGTGCTCAAGACCCACACGGACGCGTTCGCCAAGATAACCGCCCAGCTGGAGAAGCTCGGAATCGCCAACCCCGAGTCCTTCTTCGAGCATCCGGCCAACTACCGGGGCCTTGCGGGAACCAAGTCCCGCCGCCTGGCGCAGAAGTACCAGTCCCTGATGGAGGGGCTGGAGAAAAAGGCCTGACCGGAAGGATCACGGCGGTGAACGGTCAGTACACGGCGGCCCTCGTCGGCTGCGGCAGGATAGGCTACAGCCTGGGCCTGGACCCGAAGAGGGAGCAGCCCGCGAGCCACACGATGGCCCTCCTTGACAACAGGAGGGTGCGCCTCGTCGCGGGCTGCGACAGTGACATCGAGAAGCTCTCCGTCTGGCACAAGGCCGTCGGCACGGCGAGGACCTTCCAGCGCAGCGAGGACATGTACCGGGAGCTCCGCCCGGACATCATCACCGTCGCCGTGCCGGAGGACTTCCACAAGAGCGAGGCCCTGGCCGCCATCGCCGCGCGTCCCAGGCTCGTCATACTGGAGAAGCCCGTCGCCCTGAACTCCCGCGAGGCCCAGGACATAAAGAACGCCTCGACGGAGGCGGGTGTCCCCGTGATGATAAACCACGAACGGAGATTCGCCGAGGACTACAAGAGGGCGAGGAAGTGCCTGTCCGAAATCGGCACTCTCCAGAGCATCTACGCGAGCCTTTCTTCCAGCCTCTGCCTCTACGACAGGAAGGGCGAGTCCACCGGGGCGTGCAGCCTCTTCCACGACGGGACCCACCTTGTGGACGCGGTGATGTACTTCCTGGGCGACCCGCCCTCGCTCGGCCAGCCGGTCCTGACCGGGGTGTACAAGGACGAAAAGGGCGGGGTCAGGCAGCTTTCCGCCCACTGGTCGGCGGAGTCCTGTCCCGACATAACGGTGACGATGAGCGGGCGTTCCCGATATTTCGGCTTCGAGATACAGCTGAACGGCACGGAGGGCCGGGTCTGCATCGGCAACTCTTACCTCAAGGTATACAGAAGGAAAGACTCCCCCCTCTACACGGGCTTCTTCTCGCTCGTCTGCGACGACGAGGTCGGAAAGGTAGGAAAGACCCGGTATTTCTCCAATATGGTGCAGAACGCCGTGGACTTCCTGGACGGAAAGGCCCCGCTCCTTTCCCCGATAGACACGGGCATCAAGGACCTGCTCATCCTCGAAGACATCAAGACCCAGCTGTACCGCTAGGGGGGGGGATGGTTCAAGTTCTGTTAAAAATCGATTATTGTCTATATACGGAGGAAAGAACATATGGCACAGAATATCGAACCATACAGGCAAACCGTCAAGGCGTGTTTGAAAGATAAAACTTATTATATTGATTTTTATCAACGCGAATACGTATGGAGCAAAAAGACAGTAGAAATTTTGCTCGATGATATTTTCGAGGTATTTGAGCAGTCATATTATCCTCATAAAGATGCTGATTTGACACAAGAGTTGATGGAGTCATTCAATTGGTATTATATGAATGTCTTTATCACAAATAAAATTAATAACAAGGTTTATATCGTTGATGGACAACAGCGACTTTCGACATTAACACTTATTGCTGTAAAGTTATTTCATCTTACAAATAATGACCAGAGGAAAAAGTTGCTACTTCCCTGTATTTGTGGGCAGGACTATTTTACTGGTGATGTTTATTGCATTGACAATGACAAGAGAAAGCGAGCTATGGATTCTATATTACATGGGACTCCAATTGCTCTTCCATATAAAAACCAGACCGAGAATACTCTTATAGATCGATATTCGGATATATCTACATACATAGATAATAAGAAGCTTGATGAAAAAACATTAGATGCTTTTATATATTATTTTATGAATAAGCTCGTCTTGGTTGAACTAAGTATTGATAATCAGGACGACACGGCTATGGTGTTTGAGGTTATAAATGATAGAGGAGAGGCCTTAAAACCATTTGAAATATTGAAAGGGAAACTTATAGGTGCGTTGCCAAAATCTGATACAGATATATACTCTTCCAAATGGGATTCTTCAATGCAAGCTGTGAAGGGTGTAGAGGATTCTTTTTTTATTAACTATTTAAAATCTCGGTTTGTTTTTAAGAAGAATTCTGAAAAAGAAAATCAGATAAACAATGCTTATCATCGTTACATATTCGATGATAAGGACGATGCTTCTGTTTTGGGATTTAGGAAGATAGATTTAAATAGGGTTTTGTCTATAAAACAGTTTATAGAAGACGATGTCGTTTATTATTCAAAGCTGTATGCAAAGATAATCAGAAATGAAAATGAATATCTTTCATACAGTAATAACATTCACAAGTTAGATGGTCAATATCAGCTCATAATGGCGGCTTGTACAATAAATGATACTGAAGAGGATGAGAAAATAGCCTTAATAGCAAAGGAATATGATCGTCTTCATATGCTTTTAAGAATGAACGGGGTTTATGATAGTAATGATTTCCATAGTATTTCTTACAGCCTTAATGAAAGATTGCATGGGTTGCCAATAAACGAGTACCGTTCTGTCTTTGATGAGATTATCAAAGACAGAATAAAAGATGTCAAAACGACAGGAAATGTTAATTCCGTTCTTGATTTTGTTCGTTTTTCTCAGCTTGGATACGGTACAAATATAGACCAGACAGCTCTATACTACATTCTTGCTAGGGTAGAGAATTTCTTGTGCTCAAAAATGAATATCGAACCAGAGAATGATGTCCAATATATGTCAACAAAACACTCTCCCAGTTATGGTTATCATATTGAACACATTTTATCAGACAATGAGGAGAATAAAGCATACTTCTCTACTGAAGAAGATTTCTGGGAGCGGAGGAACAACATAGGCGCATTATTGTTGTTAAAAGGACGAGATAACATCAGCTCCGGAAATGAATTGTATAAGGATAAGCTGGAAACTTATTCTCATGGAACAAAATGGGCAAATACGCTTTGTAAAAGTTTTTACAATGCGAACCCAGACTTTAGGGATTTTAATGACTGGCTGACAACAAATAAGCATGTTTCTTTTGTCCCATATTCTGAATTTGGAGTACCAGAGATGGAAGCCAGGTGCAGGCTGTTATATGAGCTCGTCAAAATCATTTGGGAAGTAGATTGACAAGGGATAGGATACCGTCGTTTGCTCGGAGGACAAGCCATGAAGGACTTGCGGATTGACAATTCGATTTTTCTCATGTTCGTGGCATCGGAGGAATACCGCCGGGAACACGGGCTTTCGGTCAGCGACTTCCTCTTGCTGGATAAGAAATGCCGCATACTGGATTATATTTCCGAATGTCCCGATGTGTTTGATGCAATGACGGAACAGGAAATGTCCAAGGAGATAGATGCCTATGTCGCAGCCCGTTCCTGAAACTCTGTATCACGGGACAATCTTCAAGATTGACAGGATTGATGTCTCAAAAGGCCGGAACAACAAGGATTTCGGCAGGGGATTCTATATGGCCATGTCCAGAAGCCAGGCAATAGGCATGATGCATAAAAAGTATCGGGAGTCAATGATCCGGAGAGGGAATGGAGGGGAACAGAGTCCGTTCTCCGAACGCCTTTATAAGATTGAAATCGATACCGAGGCCGCAAATTCTTTGAATGTCAGATATTTTGATCAGGCAGATATGGAATGGCTGGACTTCATCTTGATGTGCCGCGAACGTGGAGAAACTCCCCATGACTATGATTTGGTAATAGGACCGACGGCGGATGACAATACTTTGTTGTGTCTGAGGACATACTGGCAGGAGTTTTACGGTGAGGTAGGTTCCTGCGAGGCAAAGGAAATCCTTTTGAGGAACCTTGAGCCTGAGAATCTCGGCAGGCAGTGCTTCATCGGGAAACAGGATGTCGCGGACAGGGTTATAAAGGGCTTTGAGGAAATAGACTGGGGGAGGTTATGAGCGAGGGGAAAGTGCAGGTTGCAAAAGGTATGTGCGTGATCGCCATGACCAAGCATATCATGGAAAAATACAAGCTGCCGCAGAGCGATGCGTTTGCAAGGCTCGCCTCCCTTGATTTCTACCGCCTGTTCCTGAACACGGATTCAGGGCTTTATCTGGAGCCGGACTACTTTCTTTTCAAGGCATGTGACATCGAGATAAGCGGCGACAAAGAGGGGATGTATGAGTATATACAGAACAACTGAGGCCCCGCCACCTAGGAGAACGTCAAAAGGTTCGTCCCTGCTTACAGCTCCAGGTCCGTGACCGTGGCTTCCGCCGCGCGCACAAGGTCATCCGGGCGGATTTTTATCTGCACGCCCCTCTGGCCCCCGCTTATGCATACCTTGTCATGCAGGATGACGCTCTCGTCTATGAACGTGCGGAACTTCCTCTTCATCCCTATAGGGCTGCAGCCGCCGCGTATGTAGCCGGTCAGCGCCAGGAGCTCCTCCTGCTTTACCGGCGACAGCTCCCGGCAGCCCGCCGCCTGCCGGGCTTTCTTCAGGTTTATCTCGCTCACCGCGCTCTGGCAGAACACGAGGACTTCCTTGTCCTCGCTCCGCATCACGATTGTCTTGAAGACTGTTTCGGGAGGCACGCCCAGTTTTTCCGCCGTTCGTCCGGCCGCTCCCCTGGCCAGCTCGTGCTCGCCGTCATCCTCGTATTCCTCTGCCTCGTAGTCAATCTTCAGGCCGTCCAGTATCCTCATGGCGTTCGTCTTTTTCATGCCGCCATTGTAGCACAAACGGGCAGCTTTTTCACCTGCCCCTTGAACGTGCGGACGTCCAGCATGTATAATCGGGGCATGTACAAGGCTTCTGAAAACCGTTATTCTACCATCCCCTACAGGACTTGCGGCAAAAGCGGGCTAAAGCTTCCCTCCGTCTCGCTGGGCCTGTGGCACAACTTCGGCGACAGCGGAAACTGTTCCAACATGAAGGAAATTGTCTGCACGGCGTTCGACTCCGGCATAACTCACTTTGACCTGGCCAACAACTACGGTCCGCCGCCGGGCAGCGCGGAGCGGAACTTCGGCCGCATTCTGAGGGAGGAGCTTGCTTCCTACCGGGATGAAATCATAGTCAGCAGCAAGGCCGGCTACGACATGTGGCCCGGCCCCTACGGCAACTGGGGCAGCAGGAAATACCTGCTGGCCAGCCTGGACCAGAGCCTCCGCAGGCTGGGGCTGGAATACGTGGACATCTTCTACCATCACAGGATGGACCCGGACACGCCGCTTGAGGAGACCATGGGGGCGTTGGACCAGGCCGTCAGGAGCGGCAAGGCCCTTTACGCCGGAATCTCCAACTACGACGGTCCCACGATGAAAAAGGCTGCCGCCATACTGGAAGGGCTGGGCTGCCCCTTCGTCATAAACCAGAACAGGTATTCCATATTCGACCGCACGATTGAGCGGAACGGGCTGAAGGAGGCATCCAGGGAGGCCGGGAAAGGGCTCATCACGTTCAGCCCTCTGGAACAGGGGCTGCTTACCGACCGCTACCTGAACGGGATTCCTGCGGACAGCAGGATGCGTACGGACGGGCGTTTCCTGAAAGACGGCGACCTGACCGAAAAGCGCCTGTCACAGATACGGCGCCTGAACGAGATTGCGAAGGCCAGGGGACAGAGCCTGGCTGGAATGGCGCTGGCCTGGATACTCAGGGACGGGGCAGTGACCAGCGTGCTGGTGGGTGCGTCCAAGGCATCGCAGCTTTTGGACAGCATACGCTGCACGGAGAACACGGCGTTCAGCAAGGAAGAGCTGGATGCGATAGACAGCGCGAGCCTGTAGGAATCTTCGCCGGCTATGTGCCGGCGCTGCCACGGTTGGCATTGCCACGGCTGGCATTGCCACGGTGCTGGCGCTGACCCCGCCGTCAGGGCTGCCCGGCCTTTCCTAGGGCGCGGATCCGCTCCAGAAGGGGCGGGTGGCTGTACTTGAACACGCTGTACAGCTTGGGAGGGGTCAGCTCGCTCAGGTTCTCCTTGTGCAGCTTTATGAGGGCCGTGACAAGGCTGCGGCTCCTTCCGCAGGTTTCGGCGGAAAAAGCGTCAGCCTGGAACTCATCGCGGCGGCTGAAGAAATTGGACACGAGCGAGAACAGGGGCGAGAACGGGGCGGCGACAAGGCCGCACAGGAAGACTCCGATGAAATGTATGTATGGGAGGACGGTTTCCGCCCGCCTCTCGCCGTCCAGGACGATGGATGTCTCGGGCGCAAAGCCGAACGACGTGTACAGGGACGGAATCTTCACCGCCATGCTGACTGCGAGCAGGAAAAGCACCGTGAGGGGGATTGCCGCCGCAAGCCGGCGGATCACGTGGTTCAGCTTGTAGTGCCCCAGCTCGTGGGCCAGAACGGATTCCGTCTCGTCTACGGAAAGCTGGTCCAGCAGGGTGTCGAACAGGACCACCCGCTTGTTCTTGCCGAATCCCGTGAAGTATGCGTTGCTGTGACGGCTGCGCCGGGATGCGTCCATGACGAATATCCCCTGCGACTGGAAGCCGGTCTTGTCCAGCAGGGCCTCCAGCCTTCCTTTCAGCTCCTGCATTTCCAGCGGGGTGAATTTGTTGAAGATGGGGGCGATGAGCACGGGGTACAGGAAGCCGAGCGCGAGCGAGAACGCTATGTATACGGCGGAAAGCAGGATCCACCAGCCGCCCGGCAGGTACAGCAGCAGGAACACCGCCAGCAGTATGAGGGGGCAGAATATGACCAGCTCAAGGACCAGGGCCTTCAGCCCGTCCAGAATCCACATTCCCAGAGTCATGTTCGAGAATCCGTAGCGCCTCTCTATGTCGAATTCCCTTTTGAAGGCGAACGGGATGGAAAGCAGGGTTTCCGGAAGGGATGCAAGCAGGAAGAAGAGGATGGCTGTCAGGTAGATGTTGCCCGTGGCCAGGGAAAGCTGCCTGTAGACGGCGACGTAATAGCCGGACAGCACCAGGACGAGCGACAGTATGAAAGACAGGATGCGGGCGGGGACGGAAAGCCGGTAGTTCTCGTCCTCATAGGCGGCCGTCTTTTTCAGGAGCTTTGAGTCCACGTAGCCGAACAGCTCCTTGGGGACCGTGCCCCCGTTCTTTTTCCTGGACTTGAAGTCAAGCAGCTCAAGCGCCTCCTCCAGCAGGAAGCTGAGCGAGGAGGCCAGGATAAAGACAAGCAGGAACGCTTTTCCGCTCATCGGATTACAGCATGACCTTGCGGAGCTCGTATTCCACTATGTCGGTCGCGCCGAGCGACTGGAGCTTTGGAAGCAGGGTCGGCACCTCGCCCTTCTTGACGGCAATCTTGACCGCATAGCCGCCTCCGCCAAAGAGGGGGCTCACGGTGGGGCTCTTCATGGACGGCAGGCCCTGCACCAGCGAGTCAAACTTGTCGGATGCGACGTTCATCTCCAGCATGACGCGGTCACGGGCGGCCAGGACCGCCTCGAAGAGCATCTTCAGCTCCATCACCTTGCGCCGCTTGTCGTCGTCCCGCATGGCGGCCTTGCTGGCGTAGAGCCTTGTGGACGATTCCATCAGGGTGTCCGTCACCTTCAGGTGGTTGGCGTGGAGGGAGGAGCCGGTGCTGGTGTTGTCTATGAGTATCTGGGCGATGGACTCGGGCCTGTCCTGGACGAAGCCCTCGCTCGTGCCCCAGGTGCGGAAAATCGTCGCCTGGATCCTGCGGGAGGCGGCCCACTTGGTGCTGAGGTTCTGGTATTCGGTCGCGATGGTGACGGGCCTGGAGAGGATCGAGTCGAGGGTCTG
>CAMNGY010000027.1 GCA_946538795.1 uncultured Treponema sp. | reverse complement strand
ACTGGGGGGAATCTCCAACGGAGATGAAATTGTATTCCGCGCGGCGGTCAAGCCAGTCCCTTCCATATATATCCGGCAGCAAACGGTGGACACGGCTGGCAATGAATGCGACATACTCATAGAGGGGCGGCACGACGTATGCCTGTGCCCGCGCATAGTGCCCGTTGTTGAGGCAATGACCGCAATTACCCTTGCGGACTGCATCCTCCGTAACAGGGGCGCGCGGGCATGAGCAGAAAGAAACGCGGGGCTTGGCCCCTCCTCACTATCCTTGCATTTCTCATCCTTTTGGCCGCATGGGGGACATACCTCTTTGGCGAGGCCAAGAAAGTGCTGGACGTACAGGAGCTGGATTCCCTCACGGCAACTCAGAAAAAATACCTGGAAGAAACCCTTGACAAGCGCTACCCAGAGAGGCTTTCCACAAAACTTGCCCCCCTCCCCTACCCATCCCAAATGCCAGAGCTTGAGCTTGGGGCGGAATGCGCCATTCTGATAGACACGGCAACCGGAAGCATCCTCTATGAAAAGAACGCGGATCAACCGGTTCCGCCGGCAAGCCTCACCAAGATAGTCGAAATGTACGTCATCTTTCAGGCCGTCCAAAACGGTGAGGCATCTCTGGACGACCAAGTTCCTCTCCCCCCCCAGTCATGGGCCGTAAACCTGCCTCCCGACGCATCACGGATGGGTCTGGCAGAAGGCGAGCACGTCACACTCCGCGAACTGCTCCTAGGCCTGTCCATAGCGCGCGGCAACGATGCGTCCATAGCCTGCGCCCATCACATAGCAGGCAGCATGGATGCTTTTGTCAGCAGGATGAACGCAACCGTACAAGACCTTGGCCTGGAGAAGACACAGTTCGTCGAATCATCGGGCTACAGCGCGGACAACGTGACCACAGCGAGGGAATTCGCGACCCTGGCCGCGGCATACATCAAGAAATTTCCGTTCGCCCTACGGGAATTCCACTCAAGGGATTCCTTGAGCTACCCGCTCAGGAGAAACATGAGCCAGGCGGAACTCAGCTCAGGCAGGAAACTGACCTACACACAGAAAAACACGAACAAGCTTTTGGGGCAGATAAAAGGCTGTGACGGACTGAAGACGGGCTTCATCGAGGAAAGCGGCTACAACATAAGCGTGACAGCCGAGCAGAACGGCACTCGCTTTTTGTCCGTCACGCTGCGCGGGCCTGGCAAGGGTACGGCCGAAGGCAACATGCACCGGGTCCAGGACAACCTCAAGCTGTTCAACTACGCATTCTCCTCTTTTGCAGATTACCATGCGGGCAGGGTGACAGGCCCGTCCGGCGAGGAGCACGCATGGACAGTCGCAATCGTAGGCGGAAAGAGGAACCGGCAGAACTCGGTACGCCTGCTTCCGGCGCTGGACGAAACCTTCACTGTACCCATTATGGACCAGGACTCCCCTACCGCGGCGGCTTCCTCCGTCCACGTCACGGCGGAAATTCCCGACATGATACTGGGGGGAGTACGGTGCGGAGACCGCTACGGTACCATACATTACTGGCTTGGCGACACAGAGCTGAGATCCATCCCCCTCGTGGCCGACAGGGACTCGGAAGCCGGGAATGCGTTCGAGCAGTTGTCCGGCAAAATAATAATGTACGCCCTGGCAAAGGCCAAGGAGATAGCGAAATGAAAAGGAAAAAGAGCTTAAGGATGATGTCAGCGGCCATACCACTGACTCTTGCGGTGCTGACAATGGCAGGTTGTGCCAGCACAAAGAGTGCGGATGATCCCTGGGAAGCCCGTCTGGACGAAGCCCAGAAAAAGATGCAGAAAATAGAGACCGAGGAGCAGGACTTCGATCTGCCCGACCGGCAGGATGAGCGGGATGCAAAAAAGAAAAAGAAAAGCGAAAGGATCAGGAACAGCGACGGAAGCCCCGTCGCCGTCAGGACCCTTCCCAGCATAAGTTTCTCAGGGAGGGGGGTAAAGATAGAATTCGAGGACATGCTGCTGTCCGAATCTACAGTATTCGCCGACCCAGAAGCCAGCGCAGGCTGGGCGGCGAAATTCTCCATGAAAAGCTCAAAGGCCGAATTCAGCATAGCGTTGCCCCCCGGCCGTTACGAATGCCTGCTTTCCGAAAAAGCCTCCGATGCAGCCCATGCCGCAATCAGCGTCAGCATAGGGGAAAGCAGCTTTGACACATACCCCAGCGACCCGCCGCTCGGTATTTGGGAACTAACGACCCGCATGCCAATCTACTTTGACGTGGCTGAAGAAAAGCCCTGCCTCATCTCAATTTCATCGGATTCCTCCGGAATGAGCCTGGACTACATACAGTTCGTCAAAATACAGTAAGCGAGCAAGAAGACAGGGAAAGCCAGCTTTCACCCGGACGCCCTCTCATTGAGCATCGAGCAAAAAACTTGCCCTAACGGCGCGACATCGTAATTCCGTTGAAGCCCTTGTCAGACTCTATCGTAATATCGCCGTTCGGCATACGGTGAATCTTCAGGTCCTCGTCCAAAGGCCTGTCACCCTGCACGGTCTTGGGAGCGCCCTCAGTCTTGTTGTCCCACGTGGGAGCCGTGCGGAAAGGAGCAGGACGCGGCGACGTCGGCTCAAGTGCCAGATTGTGGCTCACATCCGCATCTATAGGGGTGCAAGGGAAAAACTGCCCTTTGCCCGCTGTCTTTTCCGCAATCTGACCGCGGCAGACCCACAGATCATTTATGCCAAGCGTTTGGAAGAACTGTTCTTTCTGAAGCTTTTTCCGGCTGTCGTTCGCAAGTGCAAAAGTCTCAAAGGGCTTTGACTGTACGACCCTGTGCATCAGGGTCCCCGACACGATAACATCAAAGATGCAAGCCTGCACGTCCTTTTTTTTCAAGTACTGCACGTAGTTGTCGGCATTCGCCTGCTTCATGAAGGAACCAAGGCAGACATACCAATAGTCTTTCGCGGCCAGGGACGAGCAAGCCGCAAGGGCAAATGCAACAAGAATTGCAAACTTTTTCATAAAAACTCCTTATCGTTGGCGTGTTTCCTGCCGATACTATATCTTTTTTGAGGAGAAATGACAAGCTTTGACCTTCCTCGTGTAGTTGTCAAAGAGGCTCTTTTTTGCTACACTGGTCCAATTATGAGTACAAGATGTTTCACAATGTTGAAGCCTGGCGTTCTGAACCGCAGGCTTGTCGGCGAGGTCATAAGCCGTCTGGAAAAAAAAGGTCTCAAGCTTGTCGGCCTTAAGCTTATAAACATTGGCCCGGAGCTGGCTTCCAAGCACTATGCGGAGCACAAGGGCAAACCTTTCTACGACCCTCTCGTGGACTACATAACAAGCGGTCCTGTTGTCGCCATGGTCTGGCAGGGAGATGACTGCATTTCTCTCATCCGCCGCATCACCGGCTCAACCAGCCCGCTTGATGCCCATCCGGGGACGATTCGCGGAGACTTCTGCTCCCATACATCCCACAACATAATACATGCGAGCGACTGCGAGGAAAGCGCAAAGAGGGAAATAGGCCTCTTTTTCACTCCTGAGGAAATAATCGACTGGGAAGATCAGGCTTCCCTCTGGTTCTAGCAAAGCTAAAAATCTTGCGGCTTAAGGTGGGGATATGCCAGACATGTCTATGGGAAGTCATAAGGTAGGAGTAATCGGTGCCGGAGCATGGGGAACAGCCCTCGCTACGGCCATAGCCAGGGGAGGAAACGAGGTGCAGGCCTGGGCAATGGAGGATGACGTAGTATCCTCCATAAATCAGGAGCATGAGAACAGGCGTTACCTTGCCGGGTACAAGCTGGATCCTAAGCTTACAGCCTCCAAGGACATCGAGGAAGTGGCCAAAGGTAAGGAATTCCTTTTTTTGGCCAGCCCGTCCCTCTACCTGGCGCCGACGATCAAAAAGTTCTCGCATCTTGCGAACATGCGGGACGGATCAACGATTGTGGCGGCCCTGACAAAAGGCTTCATTCCCTCAGATAACGGACCGGGTCTTATCCTGCCAACCGTTGAAGCCGCGCTGGGTGAGGCCTATAAAGACGCGGCAGTGTACGTCGCAGGCCCCAGCCATGCGGAGGAAGTCGCAATGGGAAAGATAACGGGTCTCATTGCGGCCAGCTGCCACCACAGGAACGCCATCAGGGTACGAAACCTACTCCGCGTTCCCGGGATAATGGCTTACGCATCCTTCGACACCGTAGGCGTACAGGTGTGCGCTGCGGCAAAGAATGTAATAGCCGTGGTTTACGGGGCACTTGACGCCCTGTCTGAAAGAAACCCGATTTTCGGGGACAATACAGAAAGCCTGCTCCTTGCGGCAGGCCTGAATGAAATCCAGAAAATAGGATTCGCAATGGGGGCAACAAAAGCCGAGACCTTCACTTCCATAAGCGGGGTAGGCGATCTGGACGTGACCTGCAAATCCAAATACGGACGCAACAGGAGGTTCGGACAGGACATAATAAAAACCGATATGCTAACCCAGTTCAAGGATTTGGACGATCTGATTGCCAATGTCAAGAAGATTGGCTACTTGCCGGAAGGAGCCGTTGCATGCAAGTACGTCCATCAGGTCGCCGCGCAGAAAAAACTGCGCCTGCCAATCTGCGACGCACTTTACAAGGTCCTCAACAAGGAGGTTTCGCCCCAGCAGTGCCTGGAGGATCTCGTGGGCTACCGGGGAGAACCGCGCGACAGCTTTACGCGCGTGGATTTGTTCAGCCGTGTGGAATAGGATTACGCCGACGTCGCAGCATGACAGCCTGTCACCAGCGCTGACACAGAATAATCCGGACACGGATTATTCTGTGTTTCCTTAGGATTCCACCCTGACAAATTCCACCGTCAGCTCGCTCAGGTTTATCTTATCAGCCCTTACGCGGATTTTTTCATTCAATGCAACAGTATCCTCAACACCCATATAAGTTTCAAGTCCCAGCTCCGCTATGAACAGCTGGGGTTGCTTGCCCCCCCTGTCCACCAGGATTGCCTCTCCGGTCCAAGAGGGATTCTGCAAAAGGTAAACCAGAGTCCAATGCAGGTCAGTCTTTCGTTCAGCCTTATGGGCGGCCTGGAACCCGGCATCCCCTTCGCTTATCCGCATGAGCATGTCATCCTTGCTTATAAGCTGTCTGCCATCCAGAAAGGCCCTCAGCTGCTCGTGCGCAATCAGGTCACTGTAACGGCGGAGGGGACTAGTCACCTGGGTATACATCCTGAGCCCCAGACCGCAATGCATGGAAGGTGTGATTCCCACAGAGCGCTTGTGCATGCACCGCCTCAGGCGGAACTGACCTGCAAGACCTTCCGGCAGGTCCTGAGGCAACGTGGGCGCATCCTGACTGATGAACGGGAAGGGAATCCGGTTCTTGAAGGCAAAAAGGGCTGCCCCTTCCCCAGCCAGCAACATCATCTCCCTTATCATATCAGAGCTTTCAGCCCGCTTGTCTTCCTCTATCGAAACACGCTTGTCCGCGTCAAGAGTTATGTGCACTTGGGGTATGTCAATCATCACCGCACCAGCCCTGATCCGTCTCTCCACGTTCTTGCGGGCTATGTCAAAAAGCTCCTTAAGCTCAGGCCCATCCTTCATCGTATCCGCCTGCTGGTAAGTAAGGCGCCTGACATTGACCAAGGTCTTGAACACAGAGCAGTCCTCTATGTTACCGTCCGCATCCAACTTCATGCGGAAAGAGAGGGCACGGCTCTTCTCCTTCAGTCCAAGGGCATAGTCCTCAAGGCAGTCCTCCGCCAGCATACGGGCCGCACCCTCAGGCAGGTAAAGCGTCGCCCCCCTTGCCCTGGCCGATTGGTCTATGGAACTGTCCGGCATAACCGTACTCGCGGGATCGGCTATATGAACCCAGAGGAAAGAGCCGTCCCATGCGACCGCATCATCAGGATCAGTGGAATACTCATTGTCTATCGCATAGGATATGCCGTCCACGGAAAGACGCTCCTCATCTGGCGGGGCGGCAAGCCCTTCCGTCGCGCTCTTCATGCTCAGGCCCCAGCGTATGGGATACGGGTTGCGCGTTATGTCCCAGATTCCTGTTTCCAGAAGGAGCTTGTGGGCGTTCTCCGGGCTTTCCTTGAGCTTAGCGTCGTGCATAGTGCGGCTTTTGTCCGTCTTGCCGTAAGCAAGATTCTCCACGTCAGTCATGAAGATGGAATCCTCCGGCAAAAGCTTTCTTTCTTTTAGCCTGACCAAGAACTCCTCCCTCTTCTGTGCTTCCTGCCCCTTCGCATCAGCCTTACGGACCAATTCGTCAATTTCTGCCTGCGGGCGGGGGCTGAACACCAGCTTGCCGTCCATCAGCTCTTTGAGGTCCTGTTTGAAATATACCGTGTTCTTGAGCGCAAGATAATTTCCCCAGCACTCATCTGCCTTAACCTCACCCCTGAAAAGCGACACAAGATCCTCAAAGGAATGGGACTCATTCGCAGTCTCTTCATCGGAACAAAGAAGCTCATAGCAATCCTTGACCTGGGCGGCGAGCATGTTATCAGTGCTCTTCGCATACATATCCTCTTCGCAAGGCGCGTTCTTTTCAGCCCAGTCCAGGACGCATTCCAAGGACGAGGCCGCACTCCCGCTCAAAACCGTAAAATCCTTTGTACGGACGCTCTGCTGGGCATAAGAGGCAGGTTTGGATGCCGTTGCCGGTGCAGACTGGTAGCGGATGGGAAACTTACCGTTCTCGCCCGTGCCTGTAATGACAGCCACGGAGGATTTATATAAAACTATAGTGTTTGTATCTAATGAAATGTTGCTTGTTGCCATAAAGTGGGGGAAGTATAGCAGAAAAAAAAGGCTGTTACAAGGCAGGCTTAAAAACAAAGGAATGGCATTAAAAATGCCCTAGGAATGGCATTAAAAATGCCCCAGGAACGGCATATAAAATGCCCCGGCAGCATTGCTACCGGGGCACAACATCAGCTCACAGCCGATTATTTCTTCTTCTTGGCGTTCTTGTTGGCGGCTGCCTCGGCTGCGGTCTCTTCCTTGATCTCAGCCTTCAGGGCCTCCTCGCGCTTGGCGGCGGCGGCAAGAGCTGCGGCATTGCCCTCGCGGACTTCCTTGGCAGCCTTGGCTCCCAGCCTCTCCTTGATCTTGGCATCCTTACCGACCTTGTCGCGGATGTAGTAGAGCTTGGCGCGGCGGACCTTTCCGGGACGCACAACCTCAACGCGGACAACGCGCGGGCTGTGCACCGGGAAGACGCGCTCAACGCCGACACCATAGCTTACCTTGCGGACGGTGAAGGTGCGGCCGATTCCGGCGTTCTTAATGCAGATGACGAGGCCCTCATACATCTGAATCCTCTTCGTCTTGCCCTCGATAATCTCAAAGTGAACCTTGACAGTGTCACCGACGCGGAAATTCTCCGCATCGACCTTCTTCTGCTGCTCACCAATGGTCTGAATCAAATCCATTCTAATTACTCCTTATCATGGCTCTCCGCGTCCTGCCTTGCCTTAGAAGCGGCCCTTTTAAGCCGTTCCTGCCTGGCCCTCAGCATCCTGCCCTGCCTGCGGTCATTCTTGTAGCTTATGTGATCCGCAAGCTCTCCGATCATCTTTTCTGCTTCCCCGTCAAGAGTACCGTTCATCCTCGCCCTGGCAATCAGGTCCGGCCTGTTCATCAGGGTTTTCTGAAGGCTCTTGTAAAGCCGCCACTTCCGGATTTCCTCGTGGTTGCCGCCCGTCAAAACCTCGGGCACTTCCATGCCCCTGTACACGCTTGGCCTCGTATACTGGGGATATTCCAGAAGACCGCCGGCAAAACTCTCCTCGTCCAAAGATTCATGCGTTATGACGCCGTCCACCAGACGGTAAACCGCATCGACAATGACTGCCGCCGCCAGCTCACCGCTCGACATGACGTAATCCCCGATGGAGATCTCCTCGTCAACGTAGTAATCGATGATCCGCTGGTCAATACCTTCGTATCTCCCGCAGACCAGGACAAGCTCGTCCATCCGGCTGTATTCAAGGGCCTTCTCCTGCGTAAAAGGTCTGCCTCCGGGGGTCACATACACAACATGCTTGCCCCTTCTGTAGGCCTCAACACTGTCCAAAGCCCTTCCAAGAGGCTCCGGCAACAAAAGCTGCCCGGCCCCTCCGCCATACGGGGCGTCGTCACAAGTCTTGTGTCTATCCAGGGCAAAATCCCTGATATTCACCAAATCGTAGGCAATAATTCCCCGTTCAACCGCTTTCGCCATGATCGAGCTTTCAAAAAAAGCGCGCGGAATCTCGGGAAACAAGGTCAGCACGGTAAATTTCATGGAGCTTACTCCAGAATCCAGAGGTGCATGAGCCGCATCCTTCTGCCCTCAACGTCAACGTCGCCTATGAATTCATTTCTGAAAGGCACCAATACGGTCCGGACCTTTCCGTCCTTTCCGAGCTTGACGTCATCACGCAGCAAGGAGCAGGCCTCGGACAGCGAAATCTCAACGAGATAACCTGATCCGCCTTCCTTTACGTCTGTGACAGTTCCGACGGCATCGTCCGCCGCCCCGTTATCGTACGTGTCACCGTACAGCACAGAGCACCCTTTCAGGTCCTCTATGTACCACTCATCCGCCTGCAACGGATGTGCGAATTTTCTGGGAACTACGATCTGAAAGCCTTTGTACCTTGCAGCTTCCTCAGGCCCACTTATTCCCACGAGCTTCATATACAGAGTTCCGGAGGCCGGGTGAATCCACTCCACCTTGAAAAGCTTACTCTCCTTCCCGTCCGTAAGAGTCACTTCCTCCATATCGGCAAAATGCCCGTACTCGCCGGAAGTGCTTTCGACTTTGAACTCGCCCGTTATACCATGCGTACCACGGACAATGCCAACTACAAACTGCTCTGTCATTTAGTCCAGAATTTCAAGGCTACAGCGCTTTCCATCCTTGCTGGAATATGCGCTCAAAACAGTGCGCAGAGCCTTTGCAATACGACCGTACTTGCCAATAACCTTACCAATGTCGTTAGGAGAAACGCTCAGCTGAAGAACAGGACCGCGTTCACCTTCTGTTTCAGTGACGGAGACAGCACTCGGATCATCGACCAGTGATTTTGCGATGTATTCAATCAGGTCTTTTTCCATTGTTTGCTCCTTTACAGGTTATTTTGCGATGTTTGTGCCGTCTGCAGCCAAACCGTTTTTGTTGAAGATTTTCTTCACGATTGGAGAAGGCTGTGCACCAACGCTGAGCCAGTACTTAGCACGATCTTCTTTGAAAGAAATCTGCTTGTCTTCTGCTTCGATTGGGTGATAGTAACCGATCTCTTCGAT
>CAMNGY010000026.1 GCA_946538795.1 uncultured Treponema sp. | reverse complement strand
GGACATCGGCTACTTTATGTTTATGTACTTGGCAGGATCAACGACGGACGAGCCGATGTGGACCTCATAATGCAGGTGGGGACCGGTCGTTATGCCGGTGTTGCCTATCGTCCCGATTATCTGCCCCTGCGTGACGTCATCGCCCTTGCGGACCCGTATCGTGTTCAGGTGGGCGTAACGCGTATAAATGCCGTATTTGTGCTTGATTATGACGGAAAGGCCGAACGTGGCGTCATTGCCGACCGAAACTATCTGGCCGTTGGCTGTCGCCACCACGGGATCGCCCGTGCGCCAGGTGCTGAAGTCCGTTCCCTTGTGTATGTACCACTGCTTGGTTATGGGATGAATGTGCTGGCCGAAGCTCATGGATATGTGGCCTATGCCGTTCTTGACCGGCCAGATGTTAGGTATGTCCGTGAAGAGGGAGCCCTGGTTCTCAAGCATCCGCCCTATTTCCTCCACGGGCTGCACCGCGCTGTCCAGGTATGCCGTAAGCTGCCGCACGTCCTGGGTCTCCTGAAGGGAGCCGGAAGCCAGGTCCTGGCTGCTGAACAGGGAGGAAAGGTCCCCGTTTCCGGTCACGCCCTCCATGCTGGACCCGCCGTCGCTTATTCCCAGCAGGGAAAGCGTCGTGGAAAGCGATGCCTGGAAGCGGCGTGCGCTCTTGAGCAGGTTGTCGTTCTCATCGCGAAGCTCGTCCAAAGACGCCAGAGTCTCCCTGTTCTCGGCCCTGAGCCGCCTGTTCTCCAGCTCGCTGCCTATTGCCCGCTTGTTGAAATAGACGAAGGAGCCGGTGATGCCGCCCAGAAGGATGAAGCCCATGACCATGGCAAAGACGTTGGTCTGAATGCTGAAAGCCCGGCCGTTGGAATGGGGCACGAGCATGACGGTAACCTTTTCGTCGAAAACGCGGAAGACCTTCGCCAGCCCGCGGCCAATGACGGCGAAAAAGCTGGCCAGCCCGCCACCTATACGGGAGACAAAGTTTTCCTCAAAATTTTTATATCTTCTCGTGCGGGCCACGGGGAAACTCCTTTTCACACAGCCTTCTACAGGCAGTCTAATCATTATAGTAGCAGTTCAACGACAAATAATCAACCCTTTTCCTTATTATAGGTAAATTCATTTGACAGGAAACAACCGCTATGCTAGAATATCGGTAACAAGGGAATAAGATTTTATCCCCAACCCTGTTTTTTTGCAGGGCCAGGGTAAGATAGTCCGGGAACATCCAGGGGGCAAGCCAGCCAGGATGTCCGTTTTATACTCAGTGATTGTAGGGAATCTTGCGTGCCTTCCATGAAGGGAGGCAGGTCAGGAAGCCCTACTTTGTTTTTGTGCATAGGGAACAGAGGAAAATGATGCATTTTTTTGACACGCACGCCCACATCGGGCTGCTCTTCGAGGACTCCATCAAGCAATACCGCGCCATAAAAGAAGCGGAGCTGGCCGGGGTAAAACGGATTATCTCAATAAACAACAGCCTCCATGACTTCAAGAAGGAATATGTCCTGCTCAAGACACGGAAATCAGTTTTCCACGCCGTGGGTGTCAGCCCGGCGGAGGTCGTCGCGCCCGGCGACAACTGGCGCAGTATAATAGAAGAAAGCGTGAAGCTGCCCAAGGTGGTGGCCATAGGCGAGACCGGCCTGGACTATGAGAAGCAGTACGGCGACAAGAAGAGCCAGATAGAGCTGTTCATCGCCCAGCTGGAAATGGCCCAGAGCCTGGACAAACCGGTCATCATACACAACCGGGGGGCAGGCAAGGACATATACGAGATCCTGCGCGACCGCATCCCGTCAAAGGGGGCTGTGTTCCACTGCTACAGCGAGAACGCGAAATATGCCAGGCAGTGCCTGGACGCGGGCCTGAACGTGTACTTCTCTTTCGCGGGCAACCTGACCTACCGCAACGCGCAGAACCTGCACGAGACGGTGCTGAACATCCCCACCGACAGGATGCTCATAGAAACGGAAAGCCCCTTCATGGTCCCCGCAAAATACAGGGGCAAGAGGACCATGCCTTCCTACCTGCCCGCGACGGCGGAATTCCTGGCCCAGATGCTCCAGATGAGCCTGGAGGAGCTGGCGGACAAGCTGTGGGCCAACTCCTGCAGGGCCTTCGGCCTGGACGAAAGCGAGGAAAGCTGACATGGCGGGGCGCGGATTCGGGAGAGCCTTCCTCACCGAGGAGGAGAAGGCCAACCGCCCCAAAGTGACGGGAGCCCTGCTCAGGCGGGTCCTGTCCTACCTGCGCCCCTACTGGAAGCAGATGCTGCTGGTGCTTGTGGCGATCGCGGTGTCGTCCTCGCTCAGCCTGACCCCGGCCGTCCTTACCGGCCGGATAATTGACGAAGGGCTGATCGGCCAAAATTTCCGTGCCCTGGTCACCCTGATCCTCATGTCGCTCGCCGTAACCCTCGCGGCCAACCTTATAGGGGTGCTTGAAAGCTACCTGAACAGCTGGATAGCCCAGCACATCACCTACGACATGCGCAACGCCATGTACGCCCACCTGCAGCACATGTCACAGTCCTTCTTCACCAGCCACAAGCAGGGCGACATAATCACCCGCATGACGAGCGACATCTCCGGCGTGCAGCAGACCATCAGCGGCACGCTCGCGAACATCCTTTCCAACAGCATAACCCTCATCGTCGCCCTGGCCGCGATGTACCAGAAGAACTGGATGCTCGCCACGCTCGGCGTGCTTATCATCCCCCTCTTCATCATCCCCACAAGGAGCGCGGGCAAGACCCGCTGGACGCTCACACGGGAAGCCCAGGAATGCGGCGACGAGATAAACGGCATACTGAACGAGACACTTTCAGTCAGCGGGCAGCTCCTGGTCAAGCTCTTCGGCAAGGAAGCGGACGAATACGCGCGCTACGAGGAGGCCAACCGCCGGATGGTCAGGCTGAACATCCGCGAAGGCATGGCAGGCCGCTGGTTCCGCGTCGCCCTGTCCACATTCGCGAGCATCGGCCCCATGCTGCTCTACCTGGCAGGCGGACTGCTTATCATGAGGGGTGACGGCTCGCTCACCGTGGGCGACATAACCGTGTTCGTCGCCCTGCTGGGCAAGATGTACGGCCCGGTGAACCAGCTCCTGAACCTCCACGTAGACTGGATACGCAGCATGGCCATGTTCACCCGCATCTTCGAGTACATGGACATGCCGGCAGACATACAGAACGCCCCGGACGCAATCATACCGGACCAAGACGGGCAAGGAGCAGGCAGGACGGCCACGGACGGAAGCGGAAGCCAGGCCCGGGGCCGGGTCGTCTTTGACCGCGTGTGCTTCTCATACAGCCCGGAGCGGCAGATCCTCAGGGACATCTCGTTCACGCTGGAACCCGGCAAGAGCATCGCCATAGTGGGGCCTTCCGGTTCGGGCAAGAGCACGATGGTGCACCCGATTCCCCGCCTGTACGACGTGACGGCAGGAAGCGTAAGCTTTGACGGCATAGACGTGCGCAGGCTGGACCTTGGCTACCTGAGGCGGAACATAGGAATCGTGAGCCAGGAAACATACCTTTTCAACGGGACAATCCGCGACAACCTGCTCTACGCAAGGCCGGATGCGAGCGAGCAGGACCTGGAGGAAGCCTGCCGCACGGCAAACATCTGGGACTTCGTGAGCTCCCAGGAAAAAGGGCTGGACAGCCTGGTGGGCAACCGGGGGCTCAAGCTCTCCGGCGGCGAGAAGCAGCGGATCTCCATAGCCCGCGTCCTGCTCAAGGACCCCGCCCTGCTCATATTCGACGAGGCCACCAGCGCGCTGGACTCAATCTCCGAACGCAAGATACAGGACGCCATAGACCCTCTCATAGACTCGCGGACCAGCATCCTCATAGCCCACCGCCTGTCCACCATCCTGGCCGCCGACGAGATTCTGGTCGTGAAGGACGGCATGATAGCGGAGCGCGGCACCCACGGGGACCTGGTCGGGGCCGGGGGCGTATATACCCAGCTGTACGAAACCCAGTTCAGGATCGGGAAACCCGGGGCCTAGCGGCCCGAAACATGCCGGCCCCAACAGCCCGAAACGCGCCGGCCCCAGCGACAGTAACAGCCCCGCGCGGCACATTCACTACATGCGGCAGGAACAGCCCCATGCGGCAAATGCAACCTCACGCGGCAAAAAATGCCCCACCCCACCACCAGCGCCCCATCTTTTTTTTCATGCATGGCTTGACAGGAAAGAGAATAAACCGTACAATTAAATTGTACACGATAAGATGTTGTAAAAAACATCAACGGCAGGAGGTAAACAGATGGGAATCTACGATTTCAGCTTCAAGTCCAGGAAGGGAGAGGATCTTTCAATGGCCGGCTACAAGGGAAAGGTCCTGCTCATAGTGAACACGGCGACGGGCTGCGGTTTCACCCCGCAGTATGAGGACCTTCAGAAAATATATGACGAGCTGCATGACAAGGGTCTTGAGATACTGGACTTTCCCTGCAACCAGTTCGGCAACCAGGCCCCCGGCGACAACGAAGAGATCCATACCTTCTGCAAGGGCAGGTTCGGCATCACGTTCCCGCAGTTCGCCAAGATAGACGTGAACGGCGACAATGCCCTCCCCCTGTACAAATGGCTCACGTCAAGCACGACGTTCGAGGGCTTCGGCAGCAGCAAGGCGGGACTTGCCCTGTCCGCATTCCTAAAGCTGAGGGACTGGAACTACAAGAAGAACGGGGACATAAAATGGAACTTCACAAAGTTCCTGATTGACCGGGAAGGCAACATCGTGAAGAGGTTCGAGCCGACCGCGGAAATGGCGGACGTGAAGGCGGCCATAGAGGGCTTGCTGTAGGAGGCGGGGCAAACAGTATGGAAGAGAAATATGAAGGCCTGCTGCTGGAAAGGCAGCTGTGCTTCCCGTTATATGCCTGCGCGAAGGAAATAGTGCGCCGCTACACGCCCCTGCTTGCGGAGCTGGACCTTACCTATACCCAGTACATCACGATGATGGTGATGTGGGAACAGGAGCAGGCGAACGTGAAGGAACTGGGCAGGCGCCTGCTGCTGGATTCCGGGACCCTCACACCCCTGCTCAAAAAACTGGAGGCAAAAGGCTACATAACCCGCGAGCGCTCCCCCGAGGACGAGCGCAACCTTTCCGTGCGCATAACGGAAAAAGGGCTGTCGCTCAGGGACAAAGCCTGCGCCATTCCGGGCAAGATGGCATCCTGCGTTTCCTTGGACACGGAGGACGCCATGGCCCTGAAACGGATACTGGACAGCCTGATGAAACAGTTCGACGACGGGCAGACATGAAGCCCGCAACCCCGTTACGGCTCGGTCTGGACGACAGGAAGCTCGCGGACTTTCATGCCGTTATGCAGGATCCAGAGGGTAAGAAGCCGCTCGGCGATGAAGCCGATTATGCGGGCTGAATACCCGTCGTAGCCGGACGCGTCAAACTGCTCCGCGGCGGGGATGATTATGCCGAAAAGCCAGCCACAGTATCGGTCCAGAAGCGGGCGCGACGTGACGAACATATTGCAGGGGTACATCCAGTGCCCGTCCATATACTCGTCGAAGTCAGGAAGATATTCAGGGTATACCCGCGCTATTGCGCCCCGGACCAATGACAGGCCGGTCTCAAGCGCATCCTTCCGCACGGTGAGCGCAAGCTGGCCCCGTATGGTCTCGGGCCAGAATTCCACAGGCCGGCTCACTATCATATCGCAGCCGGAAAGAATCTCCCGCATCCGGGCCGCATCCATGAGAGAGGCAAACGGGTCAGGAACATTTTGTCCGTCAGAAAAATACCTCCGGTAATGGCACAAACCAAGATAGGGGTAATCCGTATTCTTCCATGCCCAGTACAGGGCGGTCAGCTCGTTTATCTTAGGATTCAACCACGAGATGTTGTCGCCGTCCGCGTCCCCCTGTATACCAAGCGGATTGCCGCTCCCCTGCCCCGCGAACACCGGAAGGAACACAGGATCACCGGGAAGCCTGCATTTCTTGTGCGTGACGGTGACAAGCCGCAGTTCCCCGGCAGGCGCGGTGTCGATGAAGTGCAACATGACGGTGCGGCAGGATACGGAGCGGACAGAGCCAAGGGCAGAAAAATCAAAGTCCGCCCAGGCCGTGAATTCAGAGGGGTATGGAAAAGGCGATGAGATGACAAGGTGCCTCACGCGGCCCCTCAGGGTACTGACAAACGCGAGCAGATCGTCCGGCCCGTGCGAAAGGAAATAGTCCAGGCAGACCAGAGCGTCCCATCGTCCGCTGCCCGGCTCAGGTTCCGTCCTAAGGTATACCTGCCTGTCCCAAAGGGACGCCTTGTCCGACAGGCTCGTGATTCCGGCAAGGCCCCCAAGGTCCTCTATCCGGCGCAGGCCGTTCGCGACCAGCGAGCCGCCCACGTCCAGGACGGACCTGATTCCTTTGTCCCGGATGAACCCCGCCACATGGGGCAGGCAGCTGTGGCTCATCGGTACGGCACGGAGCGCGGGAACACCGCCCCCGGCAGCAGAAGCTGGGCCACCGCAGATGCCTGGGCCACCGCAGATGCCGAGCCCCCCCATACAGAACATATAGTACTGCCAGCTGACGATTCTTTCCTGAGGGATTCCCTGGGCGACCAGCTGCGCGTGAATCTCGCGGGATTGCGCCTGATTGAAGATGACAACACAGTCAAACACGCATTCCCGGATGCGATCTGGCGGGAAGCAGTACTTGCCGTACAGCATCCCCCTGACGCGGTAGATGCTGTTGTCGGAGAAACCTGCGACCTCGTTCATGTCAATGCGGCCAACGTATTCGTTGAATACGTTGCCTAATCCGAAGATGAGTATTTTGGGCATGTTTGCAGCTTACAATTTGAAAATTAATATATTACGCGACCAGGCGCGGCCACATGACGGTCACCGCCAGAGAAGGCTCACAAAAAAGACCCCGGCCGTCCGAGCAGGCCGCCCGAGCAAGCCGACAGCAATTCCCCGCCACGGGGATTTTCGGATATAAGATTGCTTATCTTACTCCCTCGCACGGAACAGGTCGTCCAGCGTCACTTCGCTGCTCACGATGCCGGAATGAGAATTATTTTTCACCCCGAACGTCGTGACGAAAGTACAGGCGACGGTCTTTTTCGTCTTTGATATTCGTTTGAAAAGCGCGAGCTTGTCCCTAAGCTGCTCCTCATAGGCTTTGGTGATGACGTATTCCTCCGTGACGAATTTCATCTCGCAGGCATTTATGACGTCATCCTTCCTGTCGATGAGCAGGTCTATCTGCGCACCTTTCCATTCCGTGCCGTCGGAGTCAGTGCCGCCCTTCACGCTCCATGAATATACGTTGCTCAGGACCCCGCTGATTCCGAGCCTGCTCTTTATCTGCCATATATGGTGCAGGCAGACCTGCTCGAAGGCATATCCGCTCCATGCGGCCTTCTCCCCGGAAAAGGCCATGTTCGACCAGAAGCTCTCGTCCTGGCTTGAATTCCTCTGCACGAATTTAAGGTAGAACAAGGAGAACAAGTCCGTGAGCTGGTACATGCATTCCTTCTCTTTTTTCCCAATTGAGGAATACCTCCGGATAAAATCGCACATGCACAGGTTGTCAAGGATTTCGGTCACCGTGCCTCCGGCAGGAATCCTTGTCTCGGCAAGAATCTCCTCCCGGGTCAGGCCTCGCAGCTTCGTGGACAGGGCCTCCACGACTTTCTGATATGCTTTCGATTCCCTGAAGAGGGAGCGGAACAGGAAATCGTATTCGTTTTTTAGGAGCGCGCCGTTGCTGAAAAAAAGCCTGTCTATGTTTTTTGAGAGCGGCAGGTCCCTGTCCAGCATGTCAAGGTAGTAGGGTATGCCGCCCATTATCATATACAGCTCAGCTGTCTGCCTACGACTCAGCTCCATCCGCTTTACGTCCCTCAGGAAGGATTCCGTCTCGGCAAGCGAGAACGGTTCCAGGCAGATGGCCCGGCAGACGCGCCCGTACAGGCCGCCTTTGTCCCCAACGAATTTGTCCAGCATCCATGTGGTCGCGGAACCGCATACGTACAGCTTGAGTTTCGCGCTGCTCTCCGGCCACATATTCCAGAAATATGAGAATGCCGGAAGAAAGCTGCCTTTCTTCGTGTCCATCCAGGGCAGCTCGTCCAGAAAGACTATGACTTTTTCTTTGCCCAGCGACAGCAGGTATTCCCGACACGCCTGCGGCCATAGACTGCGACAAGCTCCGATTTCGGGGAATCGTAGTATTCCTTTACAAGTTTCTGTTCGTACCTGCGGCCGACAATGCCGTTTTTATCCGCCATATCAGGATTATAGGCTGGTTTCCGGTCTTATTCAAGTATACCATCTCCAAAAGCCGATTTTTTTTGCTACTTTTGGAGATAGTATGGAGCCAGTTGCAAAAGTCGGTCACTTTTGCACTGGCTTGCAAGAATCTCAGCGGTGCTACGCACCACTTACGATTCTTGAGGTGAATTTTGTCCAGTTTCAAAAGCCCGTCTGGACTTTTGAAACTGCCTCTATGACTCAGAAGCAGGGCATACAAAGCGGAACGCCTCCAGAGAGCCTGCCCTTTCCCGCCTCGCCTCGTGGTGACCATCACGCCTTCACGTCAAGTTCCGGGCGTTCCATGCCACTTTCGTCATTAAGAACTCAACCGGCGGCGCCGGAACGTTTTCCGAAAGCTACCATGCTGCTTTTTTGCGCGTGTAGCCAAAAAACTACAAAAAGTCCCTGCCTGCCCGCTGTATATTAAGGTCACAGCTTGCCGCAGGACATGGTACCAGAAAACAGAATGCGGCGGCTTTTTCCGCGCGGACAGGATGCGCCGGCTCCATCATTCCGGCATGACGGCATCCCCAGGAAAGGAGTTTCCCAGGGGGCCACAAAAAATTGAACGGGCCCATAACGGGCCAAGGAGAAACACTATGAACCTTAACACACTGGCGGCCCAGGAGGCCGACTACAAGTCAGGAAGCCTTCCTGTCGCCCTGTATCCCAATGCCATGAGGCGCGAGGCGGACGGCAAGCAGACTTTCTTTGCCCGCCCCATCATCCGCGAGCACCTGTCCATGGACGACATAGCCAGCGACATGGTCGTCGCGGGCGTGAACAACGGGATGAGCCGGGACCAGATTGTCTCGGTCTGGAAGAACATCAACTGCGCAGTGCTTGACCGGGTGGCCAACAGCTGCACGGTGGACACGGGCCTGTGCCTGTGCTCCACGAAAATCGTCGGCACGTTCGCGACGGAAAACGAGGCCTTCAGCAGGGAGCGCCACGGCATAGACATGTCCTTCCGTGCCAACAGGACGGCACGCGAGAAGCTCAGGGAACTGGACGTGGTCATCCG
>CAMNGY010000025.1 GCA_946538795.1 uncultured Treponema sp. | reverse complement strand
GCCACTGCTGAGCGGATTCCCCGACAGGCTGGCCCGCCTATGCGACGGAAGCGGCATCTACCAGTTTCCTTCCGGCCGTGTCGCATCCCTTCCCCGCGAGGACAGGAATAGGGCCGCAAGCCTGCCGGAATGGATTCTGGCCCCGGAAGTCGATGCGGGGGAAAGGCAGGGGCGGATATATAGCTGGAAAGAGATTTCTCAGGACTGTGCGGCTGCTTTTCTGGCCACACGGACACGGGAAGAAACCTTCTGCTCATTCATAGGGCAAGACACATCCAGGATAAGGAAGGTAAAATCCGTCCGCTACGGTAAAATAGAGCTTTCTTCGACCATACTCAAGGCTGGGGCTGACGACTACGGGGCAGCCCTCTGCTCGCTCGTGGCAAAAGAGGGAATCAACGTCCTTCCCCTGTCCGATGCCGCAAAGTCCTTCCTGATGAGGGCCAAATTCTACCAGATAAGCAAGAATGGCGGAGACATCCTGCAAGGACTCAGGGACAACGTGACCGAATGGCTGCTACCGTTCATAACAGGAAACTCTCTCTCCTCGGAAACAGTCCTGAACGCGCTGCGCTACGCCCTGGACGGACAAGCGGTGGATTTGGCCGTACCTGACTGCATCACTCTCCAGAACGGCAAGCGTTGCACCGTGAAATATGAGGAGATAGCGACAAAAGAAGAAGGCAAAAAAGACATACGCCCCGTAATCGAGATAATCATTCAAAGACTGTTCGGCTGTTTCCAGACACCACGGATTCTTGGCGTGCCGGTATTGCTCCGTCTGCTCTCGCCCGCCCGCCGCCCCCTTCAGGTAACGGACGACCTGGAAGGCTTCTGGTCCGGCAGCTGGAAAGAAATATGCAAAGAGATGAAGGGACGTTACCCCAAACATAACTGGGACTACAGGGTATGCGAGGATTAGTTGGAATCTGATTCTCAGAATCTTTTTCCGTCTAACCTGAAAAAAAAGCCCCTGCTTTCCCCGCAATACGCAGGAAGAGCAGGGGACTTTCTTAAAGCCTACAGACTCAATCAGTCAAAGGCGTGTCCGGCAGAACCGAACACGTTCTTGTTCTTGTCCATGTACATGGCCTTGAGCTCGTCGCGGGCCGGTCCGAGCAGCTTGCGGGGATCGAACTCCTCGGGATGCTCAACCAGAATGCGGCGGATGGCGGCAGTCATGGCAAGGCGGCCGTCAGAGTCAACGTTGATCTTGCAGACCGCACTCTCGGCAGCCTTGCGCAGCTGCTCCTCGGGGATACCGACAGAGTTCGGAATCTTTCCGCCATACTTCTCGATTTCGCGGACGTACTTGATCGGAACGGAAGAAGAACCGTGCAGGACGATCGGGAAGCCGGGCAGCTTCTTCTCGATTGCGGCGAGGACGTCAAAGGCCAGTGGCGGCGGAATGAGCACGCCGTCCTTGAGCGTGCACTGCTCGGGCGTGAACTTGCAGCGGCCATGGGAGGTTCCGATGGAGATGGCGAGGGAATCGCAGCCGGTCTTGCTGGTGAAGTCGATGACTTCCTCAGGCTTGGTGTACTTGCTCTCCTCTGCGGCAACGTCGTCCTCGACTCCGCCCAGGACTCCCAGCTCGGCCTCGACCGTGACGTAGTCCTTCTGGCTGTGGGCATAGTCTACAACCTGCTTGGTCAGCTTCACGTTCTCATCGTAGGGCAAGGCGGATCCGTCAATCATGACGGATGAGAAGCCGTTGTCAATGCAGTCCTTGGCGACCTCGAAGTTGGGGCCGTGATCCAAGTGCAGGACGATCGGGATGTCCGCACCAAGCTCATGGGCATACTCAACGGCTCCGCGAGCCATGTTGCGCAGAATGAACTTGTCGGCATACTGCCTGGCTCCCTTGGAAACCTGCAGGATAACAGGGGACTTCGTCTCCACGCAAGCCTGGATGATAGCCTGCATCTGCTCCATATTATTGAAGTTGTATGCGGGAATTGCATAGTGGCCTTTCATAGCCATCTCAAACATGTGCTTTGAGTTCACAAGGCCCAGTTCTTTGTAACTAACCATAAGTCGCTCCTATAGAATTTCTTCTGTTAGCATACGCTTTTTCATCGCAAATTTCAAGAGTTGAAAACACGAGTTGAAACAACACACCGGAATCGCGTCTGTGACCGACCGGGAACAGCAGCCAGCAGTCCCACCAGGGGGCAGGACTGCAGCGGAAACAGCTGCGTTTTACTGCAGGATTGCGCCCTTGTCGGCGGAAGAGACCAGCTTGGCATAGCGGGCAAGGTAGCCCGTGCTGACCTTGGGGGCAGGGGCCTTCCACTCAGCCCTGCGCTTTGCCAGCTCCTCGTCGCTCACCTCCAGGTGAATCTTGTAGTTGTTGATGTCGAGCGTGATCTTGTCGCCCTCGCGGACCAGGGCAATGGGGCCGCCGACCGCCGCCTCGGGAGAGCAGTGCCCGAGGGACGCGCCCCTCGTCGCGCCGGAGAAGCGGCCGTCCGTGATAAGGGCGACCTCTTTGTCCAGGCCCTGTCCGGCAAGGGCCGCAGTGACGGCGAGCATCTCGCGCATGCCCGGGCCGCCCTTGGGTCCCTCGTAGCGGATGACGACAACGTCTCCGGGATGAATCTGCTGCTTCTGGACGGCCTCCATCGCCTCGCTCTCGTCATCGAAGACGCGGGCAGGACCGGTGTGCTTCATCAGCTCCTTGGCGCAGGCGCTGCGCTTGACGACCGTACCGTCCGGGGCCAGGTTGCCGAAAAGGATGGCAAGTCCGCCGTTGTCGCTGAAGGGGTTCTCGATCGGGCGCAGGATCTCCGGGTTGCGGTTGACCGCGTCCTTGATGTTCTCGCCAATCGTCTTGCCCGTCGCCGTGATCAGGCCGGTGTTGATGAGATTCTTCTTGGAAAGCTCCTTGAGCACCGCCTGAACGCCGCCCGCGTCATCCAGCTCGCAGATGAAGGTATGCCCGGCGGGGGCAAGGTGGCAGAGGTTGGGGGTCTTCTCGGAAATCTCATTGACCATGTGCAGGTCAATCTGCACGCCGGCCTCGTGCGCGATGGCGGGCACGTGCAGCATCGTGTTGCTGGAGCAGCCCAGGGCCATGTCCGCCGTCAGAGCGTTGCGGAAGGAGTCCGCGCACATCATCTTGCGGGCGGTGATGCCCTTCTTGTACAAATCCATGACCGCCATGCCCGCCTTCTTGGCGAGGGCGATGCGGCGACCCGTCGTCGCAGGGATCGTGCCGTTGCCGGGCAGGCCCAGGCCGAGCACCTCGGTCAGGCAGTTCATCGAGTTGGCGGTGAACATGCCGGAGCATGAGCCGCAGCCGGGGCAGGCGTAATGCTCCAGCTCGCACAGCTGCTTCTCGCTGATCTTGCCGACGGCCTCACCGCCGACCGCCTCGAACATATCGGTAAGGGAAAGGTTCTTGTCGGAATAGGGGTTGCCCTCATCGTGGCCGGGCAGGTGGCCGGGCATCATCGCGCCGCCGGAGCAGAACACGGTCGGCAGGTCCAGGCGGGCCGCCGCCATCAGCATGCCGGGGACAATCTTGTCGCAGTTGGGGATCATCACGAGGGCATCGAACTGGTGGGCCTTGGCCATGCACTCAACGGAGTCGGCAATCAGCTCCCTCGTGACAAGCGAGTACTTCATTCCCTCATGGCCCATGGCAATGCCGTCGCAGACACCAATGGCGGGGAACTCAACTGGAGTTCCTCCAGCCATGCGGATTCCGGCCTTGACAGCCTCCGCAATCCTGTCCAGCTCAACGTGTCCGGGAATAATCTCGTTCTTAGCGCAGCACACACCTACGAGGGGCCTGTCCAGCTCCTCGTCCGTGTAGCCCATAGCATAAAAGAGCGAGCGGTGGGGAGCCCTCGCCTTGCCTTTAGTCGCGTTGTCACTTTTCTTTGCCACTTTAGCACCTCGAAAAAAATGTTGACGCCATTCTAGTCTGTATGTACTTGAATGTCAATTAAAGAGCTGAACCGTCAGTCAAGATGCCGATATATTCATCATGCAGAAGACAGACCCTTTCTGCCCAGAATGTGAGATACGGGCCATGATGGGCAGGATAAGCAAGGAAAGCATAGAGGCCTCGGTCGCAAAGATGGCGAAACTGGACGGAGTGACTACAGAAGATGGGGAATACAGGAGAAGGCTCGCAACCTGCGAAAGTTGTCCTTCGCTCCGGGCGGGAATACTGTGCGCTGAATGCGGAAGCTACGTGGCTTACAGGGCCAGAATCTCAGCCTCCACCTGTCCCTTCCCCGGCGGTGACAAGTGGAACAGCAAGAGCTAGCCCCCTATCTTCTGCCACAAGCCGGCAAGAACCTTCACGAACGTAGCCCCCGCCACGAAAGTCCCTATGCTGCTTCCCAACGAAGAAAGCAGGAACACCATGAGGGTACGGAGAATGCGGTTGCGGTAAAAACCCTTAACGGAAAGTGCGTCAGTCGAAATGGATTCCATGTCGGCAACCTTTGGCTTTCGCACGACAGCCTGGACAATGCCCGCTACAACACCTATGCCTATCAGAGGACAGAGGGATGTAAGGGGGGCACCCACAAAGCTGGTTATAACAGTCAGGGGGTGGGCGGCGGCTATTACAGAACCTACGGCAGCCAGCAAGCCGTTCCACAGAACCCATGAACTGAGCATGTCAAAGCCCTTGGTCCTGCCTCCGTACACAAAACCAGCGGCAAGCAAAGAAATTATAAGAAGAGGAAGCAGCCATTGCAGTAGCTTGGACGAAAACTTAGGCTCAGGAACGCTGCCTATCTCAGTGCAGTCGCCGCTCTCCTCCCCGGCGGCCAGCTTCTCCAAGTGAGCCTGCACACCAGGCAGATGGCCGGCTCCAAGAATGGCAAGAACCTTATTCCCGGCACTGGCCCAGATGTGGCTGGCCAAGAAGTAATCTCTCTCGTCTATCAGGACCTCCTTGACGACAGGAAGCTCCTTGGAAAGCTCCTCCATCATGTCGTCCATCTCGCTCCTGACCTTAAGATTCTCTATCTGCTCGCTGCTTATCTCTTCTTTGCTGAACGCGCTGGAAACCAGCAAAGCCAGCAAATTGCATTTGCCCCAGAGTGAATTCTTGGCCCAAGCCCGTCTGAGAGTCACCGTTATGGGACGGTCAACCATGGACGTGGATATCCCCAGCTCCTTGGACTTATTTATGGCGGCAAGCATCTCGTCCCCGGGCCTGACCCCGGCATCAAGCCCCATCCTCTTCTGGAAAGAGGCAAGTATGATGTTGGAAAGCATAAGGAAGCCGTTCTTCTCGCGCAGGACCTTCACTATGTCCATGTTGCGCCAGGACTCCGGGTCCTCCAAGCTCTTCAACCTCTTTTCGTCCAGCTCTATGGCGACCGTATCGGGCCGCAGCTCCTCTATGGCGGCGGAAACCTCCTTTACGCTGGACTCGCTCACATGGGCGGTCCCCACAAGGACAATCTCACGCCCCGCAAGCTGCAGCCGCACCTGCGTCTGGGATTCCATCAGTTGGACACCCTGCTCAAGGACTTGTCCTCGCTGTTAAGCTTTATCTGCCCGACACGCCATTCAGCCATGCGGTACTCGAATATCATGGGGCTGTTCAAGGCAAGAAGCTTGGCGTAGTTCTCTGAAGCAAACTCGCCTCCTCCGAACATATCATAGAAAAGACCCAGGTAAAACCACATCTTCCCCTTCTTCTTGCTGTCGGTAATGGCAGCGATTTTCTGAGGCAAGGGCATCTCGCCGGACTCATCATGCCAGACACGAAGCATAGCATACTCAATGGAGCTTCTGTCCATTTTCCGCAGGACCTTGTCGCTGAAGGCCTTGGCATTGACCTTATCCCCTTCCATATAATAGCAGTACGTCACCATCAGCGGGTAAGACACGTTGGAAGTCTTGTCCATCTCATAGCACTTCATAAAGGCCTGACGTGCCGCCGTCCAGTTCTGCCTGTGAATCTCCAGGACCCCGATGCTCTCATACGCATAGTAATAGTCGGGATTACAGCGGAGCAGCTGCTTGTAGTCGTTTATGGCAAGTTCCTCCTGCCCCTGCTCGTCATACAGCCCTCCCCTGTAGGCGTATGCCAGGAAGTAGTCCGGCTGAAGGCTTATCGCCTTGGTCCAAGCAGAGGCCGCATTGTCATAATGGCCCAGGTAGCTCTCGAACATCCCGTAGTCCATATGATAGTTGTAATTGTCTGGCTCCAGCTCTATAGCCTTCTGCACGTAGTCCGAGGCGACCTTGTACTTGCTGCCGGCAGCGGCGAGCTTGCCCAGGTAAGAATAGGCAAGGGAATTCTGAGGGTTCACATCAAGGAGCTTCTTGAACACCGTCTCGCACTCGTTGTCCATCTTGGAATCCTTCGCGCCCAGATAATAGTCGGCCTGCCCCAGACCAAACAAGGCGTCCTCGTTCTTCTCCTCCCTGACCAGGGCCTTCTGGTAATACAGCCTTGCCTGCTTGTAGTTCTTGCTGGCGAAGGAACTCTGTCCCAAGGCCATGTTGGCCGAAACGTTGTACTGGTCGGCAGAAAGCAGCTGCTTTATATACTTGTTCTCGTTGCGGACATCGTTCTGGCGGCGGGCAATGTACAGGAGCAGCTCAAGGGCATCCTCATTGGAAGGATCCACCGCAACTATGCCGTCACAGACGGACTTCGCATCGCCCAGACGGGAGGCCGAAATCATAAGGGATGCCTTTATGACCAGAAGGTCAGGATCGGAAGCGAAGGCATCGGGCAAAGAGTCATACAAGGCCAGCGCGGCGGAAGGACCGCCGGATTTCAGGGCATCCTGGACAGAACGGATGAAGTCCGTCTTGGAAAAATCCAACGAAGGCACGTCCTGGACCGTGTTCACGGGGCGCGTTCCATACTGAACCTCCGCACAGACAGGCAGGGCCAATGCCAGCCCTAACGGAAGCAGGAACAGAATTTTCATTTTTAGTCCGTTGTTATGCTTTTTCATAAGTCTCCACCTACTATATATAAATCTTTAAAATGTGTCTACGATTTCAAGGTAACTGAAAACCCTTGCATTTTACCGCCCTAATGGATAGAATATGCAAAATGCACAGATACAGAATCCTGAAGTTTTTCTTTCTCACAGCCCTCTACGCCGCTGTCATTATCGGCATTTTCATATTACAATTCAAGACAGAAACCATCATATCCCGCAACATCGGCGGAATGGAGCTGTCGCTTTCATCCGCGAAGGACAAGGACAACAACGACATCCTCAAGAACCGCTTCCACATAGAATACGACGGCCTTACCTTCAGCTCGGACACGAACAACGCCGCTTTCGCATCCGTGAGGGGGCAAGAAGAACCGGAATTCCTGGTCCTTGAATCATGGGCCAAGAATTCCGGCAATGAAATAAACCTCCGCTTCGGGGGCGGAGCCTCCATCAGCTTTACCTCCCATAAAAGCAACGCCAACGATTCTGCCGACGGCGCTTCTTCCGGCCCCCTGCTGACTATAACAGCCGAACTCCCGGAAAATTACGAAAGCATTTCAATTCCCTACTCCATATCCGGTTCCTACAGCATAAGCCAGGATCAGCGGCAGGGAAAGGGCAAGGACGAGGCCGGAAGCCTCACTCTGCAACGGGGGGAGGACTACTTCAAGATCTCCGGACCCAGCTTCGAAAGCCCCTCGCCAACAGGACTCATCACATTCGTGCGGTCGGCCCCCGCGGCTTTCTACACAGCATTCGTTCCTGTCAGGGAATTCCAGTTTGAATCCGTCGCATCCATCCCCCTCACGGACGAGGCATCCTATGATTCCAGCAAGGCCGCGCTCAGGTCGGAGCTGAAGGAAAAATTCCAGGCCGCTCTCAGCGCGAACAGCAGCCTGACAGAAAAGGCCGTGGTCGCATACCTGGCGGACATGGCGCATGAAAGCAGGTTCAACATAGCGATGAACGCAATTCCTGCATCGTTCAAGAACTCGTCATCACGGACATACCTTTCCACCCCCTACCTGGCCAACGTCATCCCGCTGAGCGGCGGCCTGCGCAGGAGGGAATCCGCCCTTGCGCAAATTCTGAAGAATGCGGTCAGCACAAAGGACCCGTCATTCTTCATGCAGGACGGGATATCCGACTACCTGCTCATACACAAGATGGACAGCGGCATAAAGGAAGCCCTCGCCATACCTGCGTCACTTGACGAAAGCCAGCTGACGCTCAGGGAAGCCGAGGCCATACTGGACGTCTACGTCCGGCTGGACACACAGGACGCAAGCTTTGCGGACAACCTGGGCGTTTCCATTGAAAAATGCCTTGGCATAATAAGGAAGCACCTGACCCTTGACGGGACTGTCATAGCAGTAGGAAAGAGATCCGATGCAGAGAAAGAGGACGGGAGCAACGCGGGGACTGAGGAGCCTCTTTCCAAGATAGAAAGAATCCTCCTTGGCCAGACCCTCAGGAGCTACGGCGACACCATAGGTGACAGCGCGATAATGGAAACAGGAAACCTCCTGGTAAACCAGGAGATGCAGGACATCAGCTCTTTCAGCCTTGGCGAGCTGAGCGACCTGTATCCCCGCCTCATAACCGAGAACCGCTTCTATCCCCACGTGCAGGTCCTGGGCTACTACGGCAAGAAAGCCGTCTGGGCCTGGACCAGTGCCCCCAACATCGACTACAAGGTCGCAAAGAACGGGACCACGGACATAAACATAGACTACACGCTCAGCTATACCCACTATGTGACCTTCTCCGGGATTCCCACGTTCCACAACAAAATTCAGATACAGAACCTGGACTTCCATACGGACAAGAACTACGAGATATACAACTCGTCAGGTTTCGTCTATGACGAGCAGCTCCAGGCCTTCTACCTGAAAAGCAGGCACAAGTCCAAGATCGAGCTGATACGCCTGTTCTGCGATCCTGCCAGCAGCTTCGTCAGCGTGACCCGCCCGGCACAGTAAGGCACACAGAACTGTGGCCCGGCACCGCCACGCGCTCCCCTTGTTTAATTCAAGCCTTTGCTTTATAATCTAAGCAAATGTTTGACAGGGAAAACGATTCTGGCGACAGGGAATACCGCCCCCGCAACGGCGGGAGGCAGAAAAAGGGTTCGGCAGGGATAGGCCTTACCTTGTGGGTCATCGCGGCCATCTTCCTTTTTATACTCTTTCTGGTGAACCAAGGCAAGATTATCTCGAACCTAAAGGAGACAGGCTTTTTCAGCAGGGTCTTCGGCAAGACTCCTTCCTTCGTGGAAAATGCGCCGAAAGTCCCCTCAAGCAATGACAAGAACGATGTAGCCCCCATATCGCAAGAAGGAAGCGCCTCGGGCATAAACATCATATCCAGCGTATCCAGCAGCTTTGACGGCGGTTCCCCG